>NZ_JAXKBY010000067.1:0-19011 GCF_036552745.1 Faecalicoccus sp. | reverse complement strand
GTATCATCTTCTTTTTAGAGAAGAACAATGTTGATTATGATCCTAAGAAAATGAGGTAGCCATTTTCTTATAGACCATAATTTTTTCAATCGACCTTTTGTTAGGTCTTTTTGTCATGTCTTTTTAAAATTTTTGATTTTTCACTTGATTTCTAATAGTTAATCTCCTTAATTATTTTAAAAACTTAATTTCTTTTGGATACTCCCATTTTTGAAGTTCTTCCTGTGCAAAGAATTCCGGTTCTTTACCGCTATTAATCGTAAGTGCATTGAAATATAGTTGAGCCAATTCTTCAACATAAGAAGCTTTTAAATATGCTTCATATACATTATTACTATCAAAAGCAACTACTCCATGTTTTTCCATTAAAAAGCATTCTGCTTCTTTACATGGTTCAATAACACTATCAGCCAAAGCTGGTGTACCAGGTCTTCCATATTCAGCTACTGGAACTCTTGCCTTTGTTAAACCTAAGTTGGCTACTTCATAGACAATTGCAGGAATTGGTTTACGTAATACTGCAAAACTCGTTGCATACATAGAGTGTGTATGTGCAATTGCCAGAGCATCAGGACGAGTTTCGTAAATTTTTAGATGCATTAAAGATTCACTTGTTGGTTTTAGCCCAGATAAATTCTCAATTACATTGGCATTCATATCCATTACGATCATGTCTCTTGGAGTAAGTACTTCTCTATCCATTCCTGTAGGAGTTATCACAACATATCCAGTTTCTTTATCTCTTGCGGAAAAATTACCGGATTTATGTTTACACAATCCATCCCTTTGAGCTCTTTTTGCAATCTCACATACGTCTCTTTTCAATACTTCTAGCATAACTAATCCTCCTTCAATATCAATTCTCTAATGTCTTCTATATTTTTACTGTTGTGAAATTTATCAGAAAGTTTTTCATTTTCTGTTATATCAATTAATCTATACAGGGCTGAAAGGTGTTCCTTATAATCCTTTGTTGCCAAAATGATTAAAATATCACCACTCATATTTTCATGAAACACTATAGGTTTTGAGCTTTTTAGCATACTCATACCTAAATGATTTACACCATCTTCAATCCCTGCATGTGCAATAATCACATTTTTCGCAATATTCCAAAACGGCTTTTCCGTCTTTACTTCTTCAATTATTCGATCTACATATCTTCTTTCTATATAGCCTTGATTAAATAATGGCTTAGATGCCATCTCAATAGCATCCATCCAATTTAAATTTTCATCTGTAAAAATGATTGTTTCTTCAGTTAGCAAATCGGAAAGTTCTATATTTTTTTGATTTATCATGGAAATACTTGCAGATGCTCCCAATCTATCATCAAAATAATGATTTAATGCTGTCTCTAATCCTTTTTGATCCGATACATCAGCATATCTGTCGATAATATCCATCAATAAATTTATTTTGATTTTAGAAGGGCTACTCTCTCTGATTTGACTAAGTACTTTTGTTCTTAAATGTTCAATCTCTAAGCTATCCATAATGGGCCGTACTATAAATTGTGGTATCTCTGTTTTTAAAGGAATTGTCGTAAACACTAAATCATATTGCTCTGTATATTCCTCAAATCCTCTTAACGACATCGCATTAGAGAATTCAAATTCTGGAAAAGATTCTCTTAAATTTATAAAAAGATAGTTTGAAATAGAAACACCATTTGTACAAACAACGATAGCTTTCTTTTTACCTTCAATAGTTTCTAAAGCACCCTCTTTAGTCATCCAACCACCAAATATAATGGTTACATATGCTAATTCTTCATCAGATATTTTTTTGCCAATATATTCTTCCAAAGGCTTAATAGACTGTCTTGTTATTTCATGAAGATATGCATGTTGAGGAAGAATCATTTCCAATATGTTCGATTCAATATGATAGCCATACAACATCCTATAAATGGCAGGTTTACAATGCTGTATTAATAGCTCTCTCAGGCCAGAGAAATCAGAAAACTCATAATTAACTAGGCTTTCATAATTCTTCAATACTTGATTCACAATAGAAACAAGATCCTTTTCTAGTTCCAAAGATAAATCTGATATCATATTCGTGCTCGATGCTTGAAACAAAGAAACCATATACAGTCGATCATATGCATTCCCAATTTTATAATCTTCAAACACATCCATGACTACGCCATATTCATTAGTACCTGCTATGTGAAGATAACTTTCTGGCAAAACGTCTAAATGCCTATCTCTTTCTACTCTTCTAAGAACTAAATACAAAATATATGGTATTTCCCGTACTCGAACATCCGTATATTCTACTTCTAAATCTTTTTCAACTTTCATGACTCGTTCTTTAATATTGTTTAAATGTTGAACATCAATTTCAAGTACGTGTTGAAGAATTGATTCACCTTGTACATTTTTAAGAACATTTCGAACAATTTTTATCAAAAGTCGTCTTTTTTCAAATTCTTTTCCAGAAATTGCATAACCACTATTTCGGTTATATAAAATCTTTAAATCATTTTGTTCGTCCCAATATTTTTGAATCTTTTTTATATCTTTTAATATTGTATTCTTACTGACCTGTAAACTACTAACAAAATTATAAATGCCAAGTTCTCTACTATGATTCAACAAAATGAGGACAATTAAGTTTTGTCGATCTAATTCACTATAGACAAATTGAGATTGATTTATTTCAACCGATGAAGTTTTAAAATAACTAACAACAGAATTAGGAACAATAAAGCGTCCCGTCTTCAATCTCTCAATTTTGGGATATCCAAATTCTGCTAAATAATAATTTACTTTTTCTAGGGAATAACTGATTTGTTTTCTGGATAGCTTAAATTCCTCTTGAAGCTGGTTTCCACTGGTATTAGGATTATCCACAATATATTGTAGTAATGCTAAAGCTCTTTCATCCAATACCATGTAAACCACTCCTTTTTATATTACTAATCCAGTTGTCTTTACAGGAACCTTCAAGAGTTCCTTCATTTGATCATCAAATTTAGTAATTGTTACCCCAATTCCATTCATTTCTAGCGAGGTGACATAATTACCTACAAATGCTTTAATGATTTTAATATTTTTACTATTTAAGTAATCAGATATACTGTCAAACAATACATATTGTTCCATTATAGGTGTTGCTCCCATGCCCGAGACCATAACAACAACTTCATCATCTTCATTTAGTTCTAAATCATTTTCTAGTAAGCCTGCCATATGAAAAGCAATATCCTTGGAAGATTGCATTTTTTCTATTTTAATGCCTGGCTCACCGTGATGACCAATACCATATTCAATTGTTCCATCTTCAATCACAAAGTTTGAATGTCCTACAGATGGAATTGAACAAGCAGAAAGTCCAACACACATACTTCGAGTAGCGTCTACTGTTTTTTGAGCTATATCAATAACCTCATCCAGACTTGCACCTTGACTTGCTAAAGCTCCTGCCATTTTCCAAACCAATGCATTCCCTGCAATACCATGCCTGTTTGATTCTTGTCCTTTTGGCGAACTTGCAATATCATCTGTAGCAACTACACATTTTACAATGATACCTTGCATAGCTGCCATTTGAACAGCCATTTTGACATTCATGTTATCGCCTGCATAATTCCCAAACAAACAGACGACACCGGCTCCAGTATCCGCTTCTTTAAAGGCTTGTAAAAAAGCTGTTGCAGGAGGTGAAGAAAAAATTTCGCCTACAGCGACTGCATCTAACATGTTTTTGCCAATATATCCTAAAAAGCATGGCTCGTGTCCACTTCCTCCGCCACTGACTAGTCCAACTTTTCCTTCAATTTTATTGTTTGTAACAACTACATGATCATTATCTTCACTAATATGAACAAGATCTTGATGAGCTTTTACATAGCCCTTTAACATATCATCTACTATTAAGTCGGGATCATTATAAAATCTTTGCATAAGTTCCTTTCTAGCTTAGCTTAATAGCTGTATCACAAAAAGCTTCTAACAATAAATAACAAGAAGTAGCACCAGCATCTTGATGTCCCCTTGATTTTTCACCTAATCGAGAAGCTCTACCTATTTTAGCGACTAAATCTTTTGTGCTTTCCATCCCCTTACGGGCAGCACTTTTGCATGCTATCAAAGCAGATTTAACATCATGATTCAAATTATAATCATTTTGTAACGCATTAATTGCTGGATCCATGACATCTACAAGCGTTTTATCTCCTGGCTTAGCCGTAGATATGTTTTGTAAATTTTGATACCCTTGCACTAACATCGCTACAATGTCATCATCTTCAATAGTTTTCTTATCATGAATAGCCCTCTGCATCCCTAAAAAAATAGACCCATACAAAGGCCCCATAGAGCCCCCAATTTTATCCATTAAAGACATCGTCAAAATTTCGAGTCCTTTGGATAAATCATAATCTACAGTATCCAATTCATTTCTAGCAATACTGACACCTTTATTCATATTGATGCCATGATCACCATCACCGATAGCACCATCTATATCACTCAAATATTGTTTATTATTTTGTATAGTTTGGATTAAAGCATCTACAATGAAATGCCCATCCATATTGGTAAATGACATTTTACTCCTCTTTTCCTTCTACATTGGCATTTTCTTTTGATAATGCGCGATAATAGAAAACGAAGCAAACTAACCAAACAATTAATACAATTAGAGGAATAAAGTTTCCTGTAATTAGATCAAATACTTGCGAGAAAGCATATGTAAATACTGGGCCATCAATACTTGAGCAAGAAATTAATTCACCCGCTTTTAAAGCCACTGCTCCGGTTGTATTTGCTAAATCTGTAATGAATGGTGCAAATGCTGTTCCGACCCATAAGAATGCAGGAACGCCTAATGTACAAAGAATTAACATTCTTGGTAGATTTCCTTTTGTAACTAAATAAGCAGGTACTGCTACTGCAATGTTAATAATTCCGGCAAATGGAAGAATTTTATTTCCTGGCAAAATCATTGAGCATAATAATGTAACTGGTACACTCCAAATTACAGCAAGCCAAATTTCATTGGATCCACCCAAGAATGGCCAATCTAATCCTACAAGTAATTGACGCCCTTTGAATCGTTCATTCATATAATCACTAACAGCTTCACTAATTGGAGATAGTGCTGACATGAAGTATTTTGTAATAACAGGGAATAATGTTAATGCTGTAGCACATTTAATAGCTAATGTTAATGTTTCGTTCACTGGATATCCAGCTAGTAAGCCAAAAAGTACACCTAGAATGAATCCCAGAACATGATTTTCTGCAAAAATACCTACTTTATCTTTCAAAGCTGCTGCATCCATTTTCTTATTAAATACAGGAATCTTTTTTAATAAGCAATCAATTGGATACATTAAAGCTCCAAAAAAAACCATCTTATGAGTACAAGTCACGCCAGGAATACCAGATAATTCTTCGATACGTTTTTGATGAACATCAGCTGTTTTTAATTCAAAAATAATTTGAATAGCTGCTACTAAGAATGCTAAAGGAACACTATTTGTAATGGCTACAACACCTACAGCTGTAAAGATTTTCCCCCAAACGTTCCAAAGGTCTGCATTAAATGTATTTGTCTTTTTAAGAACCAACATAATGATATTAATTAAAATCATTAATGGGAACATCAAGAATGCATATGGCCATGACCAAGAAATTGTGGACATAGTAGTCCATCCACCATCAACAATTGGCAAAGAAATTCCAGTATGCTCTAGCATAGCTTGTGCAGCTGGTGTAATAGCCTCTGTCATAAAGCCAATTAGCATTGTCATACCAGTAAATGCAGCGCCTAATGTAATACCAGAAGAAATGGCATCTTTAACTTTCATTTTTACAATTAAACCAGCAATAATGATAATGATAGGAACAAAAATTGCAGCTCCTAAAGACAACAGGTAATTAATAACTGACGATAAAGCTTCCATGGTACTGCCTCCTATTATTTACTATTTTCAATTGCTCTGATAAGTCTATCTATCTCTTTATCTTGACCCATTCCAGTTAAAAATGCGATCCCGTTAATGACAGGAATGTCAAATTCTTTTGTTACCTTTGTAATAGCGATATAAGCAACCGCATCTTTCAAATAGCGATCTACAGATTTTAAATCAACAGCTTCTACTGTTGCATCAACATTTCGCTTTTGTAGCAATCTTCCAACTTTAGACGCAACTGTTTGACTAGTGGCAACACCACTTCCGCATGCGACAATAACTTTTTTCATTATAACTCTCCTCAATTTTTACAAATTATTAGACAAACCTTTCATCGAACGTACAATCTGAACATATTCTTTTTCTGTTTTTGCATTTTGAAGTTTATTCATTAATTCTTCATCTTGTACATTTTTCAATAAAAGTTGCAACAACTCTACATGCCCTTCTTCTCTTTTAAATCCCAACAAGAATACATATTTTACTTCTAAGAAATGCCCATTATTTGCCATTTCCTGCCATTGAATAGGATTTTTAAGTCTTACAGGGGCAATAAATTGCTTAACAATGTTTTCTGGATCCGAATGAGGAATTGCAATTGGTTTTGGAGTTGTAGGCAAAGCTGTCGGAAACAACGCTTCCCTTTTCTTTAATCCTTCTATAAAATTTTTGGTTGTATAACCCAATTCCAATGTTTTTTTACCTATCACCTCGAAAAACTCGTCAGGCGACTTTACATCTAAATCCAATACACATAGCTCATCCTGAATCATATCTTTATCCATCGCAATCCCCCAATTCTTCATATTGTAAATCGTGCACTGTTTACATTTTTAATTGTATACGTCAATGAGAAAAAGTCATTATGAATTGAGTACTAGAATTTACCATCCTTTTGCACAACACAGTGATAAGCAATTGTTGCCACAAAAAATGTACTTTGAGGTATTTAAAATTTTTTATATAGTACTTTTATGGATAAAAATAATTTAAAAGCTGCATTTTTTGATATAGATGGAACTTTATACGATTTAAAAAATAAGAAAATACATGGTTCTACTATTAAAATTATTCGTTCTATTCAAAATAAAGGGATTAAAGCGGCTATAGCAAGTAGCCGCCCATTAGAAACCATGACTATTCCTCATCTATGGGATATCGAATGGGATGGATTAATTACTTCAAACGGACAATTTATTTTTGAAAAAAATCAAAAGTTGATTCAAAAAAAGGTATTGTCATCGTATAAATTAAATCAGATTTTTAATATTGCTCACGATCACAATATACCTATTTATGCTGTTGGAAAATATGAATTCTTTACGCAAACCAATAAAATTGTTGACGAGTTCAAGCAACATTTTCATTTGAATACAAATAGGATAGAAAAATATAGTGGGCAAGAAATCTATCTTTTGACATTAATTAGTTCAGGAAATGTTATCCCTCTATTCTCAAACATTAAGGGAATTGAGATTTCTAGAAACGGACTATTAAATACAGATATTTTTGTAGAGAATTGTACTAAAGCAACTGGAATTTCGACTTTAATGAAAAAATGGGGATTTAATTCAAATGAATATTTGTGTTTTGGAGATTCTCCTAGTGATATTTCTATGATCAAACAAGCCAGTTTTGGAGTTGCCATGGGTAATTCAGATAAAAACACAAAAAAAGTGGCAGATTATATCTGCCCACCTTCTTATGAAAATGGTATCGCAAGAACTTTAAATACCCTATTTGATATTACTTTGTAGAAAGTATTTGTTGAACAAGCACTTCATTCGTTTTATATGTTGAAAACAAATTTAATACACTTTCTGTCGCCTCTTCTGTTGAAAGTCTGTTAATGGATTTACGAATTTTAGTCACAGCTTCCTGTTCTTCTTTTGACAATAACAGATCATCTCTTCGGGTTCCTGATTTTAAGATATCAATGGCCGGGAAAATACGGCGTTCGGAAATATTTCGATTTAAAACCAACTCCATATTCCCGGTTCCTTTAAACTCCTCATAAATCACATCATCCATTTTACTTCCGGTATCCACTAAAGCCGTCGCTAAAATGGTTAAGGATCCTCCTTCTTTTTCCCGTGTATTTCTGGCAGCACCAAAAAACTTTTTAGGAAAGTGAAGGCTGGCAGGATCCAAGCCTCCTGATAATGTCCTACCGCTAGTCTGTGAAGTAAGGTTATACGCTCTGGCAAGACGAGTAATGCTGTCTAACAAGACAACTACATCTTCTCCATGCTCCACCAGACGTTTCGCTCTTTCTAATACCATTTCCGCTACACGCGTATGGTGCTCCGGAAGTTCATCAAACGTTGAATATATGACATCCACTCGCTCCTGTGCTTTATGCTCTTTGATAAAATCCTTAAAATCAGTAACTTCTTCCGGCCGTTCATCGATTAGAAGAATGATCATCTTCACCGTTCTTGTTCTCTTTATGATCGAATTCGCAACACTCTTCAATAAAGTGGTTTTTCCAGCTTTAGGCGGTGATACAATAAGACCTCGCTGTCCTTTACCAATAGGTGCTAACAAATCGATGATACGCATCGCCAACCCACCATCCGGCGTTTCTAAATTAAACTTTTTATTCGCAAAAACAGGTGTCAATCTTTCGAAGCTCTTTCTTCGGAAAGCCTCTTCCACAGTATGGCCATTGATCAGATCCACACGCATCAATCCGCGATATCGTTCTGTTTCTTTTTTCTCTTTTGGCTCTCCTTCGATCACATCACCGGTACGAAGTCGCAATGATTTGATTTGTGAAGGTGAAACATATACATCGTTCTCCGTCGATAAATAATTATCTCCCCGCAAAAAGCCGAAACCATCTGGTAATACTTCTAAAATTCCTTTGACTTTTTCCATATAACCCTCTTTTCATTACAGTTTAAAAACTAGTCATTTTGCTTTATAATAACGTAAAAGGTGTGAATCGTCTATGCATTTGATGGCAAATTTAAATAAATCAACGAAGAAACTAATTCTTTTCTCCGGCCTGGTTATCTGTCTTTTCTTTTTTTTATGCATTTTTTTCATTTTTGATCAAACTCAAAAGACCGGATTTATCCAAGCCTCGCTCTTTGATTCCTCACATATAATCTACATTGATAAAAATCATGAGCAGCTTTACGGACCGCAGAAAATAGATAACGACTTTTATTATTTTAATGAGGATACAGGTTATATGCATACAGGCTTTTTAGAAACAGAAAACGGAACCTACTACTACGATGAAAACGGAAAAATGGTAACCGGTCTGCAAACGATCGATTCCGATCAATACTATTTTGATGAGAATGGATGTATGAAGGTTAGTTCCTTTCAAACCATTGAATCGGATATCTATTACTTTGATGAAAAGGGAAAAATGGTCACAGGGGACGTGACCATAAATGGTGTTACCTATGTTTTTGATGAAAACGGAAAACTACAACTAGATATTTCTTCTTTACAAACACAGATTCAATCGATCTTAAATACCTATCCGGGAAACAATGCCGTCTATTTTAAAGATCTGGATACTGATGATAGCTTTTTGATTCATGATCTGGATATGTATCCATGTTCCATCATCAAAATTTTTGTCATGGGCACTGTCTATGAACAAATTGATCAGGGGCATCTAAGCCTCGATGAATGCCACCCCTATTTAGAAGCCATGATCATAGATAGTGACAATACCTCCTACAACATCTTACTTCAAAAGTTAGGCAATGGTGATGGAGTTGTCGGTGCACATAAGGTCAATAGCTTTTGTGAAAAGCTGGGTCTTACGCGTACAGAGATTCATCATGGTCTTGTTCCCGGTGACGGCTACTTTTCCGACGGAAAGAATAATACGACTTGCCCGGAAGATGTTGCCAAATTTTTAGAGCTTCTCTATCGTTCTGATGTCGTATCGAAATCTTATTCTAAAGAGATGTTAGAACTCATAAAACGATGTGCCGATGATACCGGAATTGTCGCAGGACTTGCAGAAGGTACAGAATGTGCACATAAATCCGGTTGGGCAGATGCCTATTATTTAGATGGCGGCATCATTTATACCGAATATAAAGACTACATACTTGTCGTATTTTCAGATAGTTCCTACCAAAAACCCGCTCAGGAAATCAGCCAATATGTATTTTCTGCCATTCAAAGCTTATACACCAAATAAGCTAACCGGTCATTCATCCTGCGGCAGTTCGATACAAAACTCTGTAGAATAGCCATTTTGCGGCTTTTCCATGACCATAATCGTTCCATGATGCAAGGCTACAATCTTCTGTGCAATAGACATTCCTAATCCATTGGCATGCAAATCATGTCTGGATTCATCACCGGTCACAAAAGGTATAAAAATGTTTTTGCGAACCTCCTCTTTCATGCCTTTGCCATTATCTGCCAAAGTCCAGATAATTTTATGTTGTTTTTGTCGCAGCTTCACAAACACAATCGTTCCTGCCGGATTATGTCTTAGACTGTTTTCTACGATATTTTCAAGAACTCTATCAAACAGCTTGGTATCGATTCTTCCATAATAAGGCTGCTCAGGGATATCGATCTCCAATTCAAATTTTTTGGCCACGATTTCCGGGTACTTTTGCGCAAAGAACTGTTTGGTATATTCACAAACATCTGTTTTCTGCGTATGAAGCTGATACGATGGATGTTCGATCTTCATATAACCAAATAAAGAATCCACCAGATCATTGGCCATCAAAGAGCGTTTATGAATCGTTTGTAAGTATTTCTGTTCTTTTTCCTTTGGAACTTTATCTTCAAGTAAAGCTTCCGAAAAACCCCGAATCACTGTTAAAGGTGTTTTTAAATCGTGTGAAATTCCAGAAATCAAAGCATATTTCTCCTGCTGTGCCTGTTGTCTTTCCTTTTTAGTTTTTTCCAAGGTTTGAACTGTATATTGAAACTCTCTGGCGGTCTGACGCAGTTCTAAAGGAATCGCACCTTCATCAAAGCTTGTATTCGCATTTTCACGATATCGCACAATTGCCTTTTGAAACGGCAAAAAAGAACGTTTCACAACATATTTAAACAACAGAATCTGTACCAATACGATAAATAGAAAAATAGGAAAGGAATAAATCTGACGTTTTCCATTATCTTCTACAATTCGATGGTAGGCTGGTTCTGTCATTGTCGGCGATACAAACACCAGTACACGCTTTTCTCCGGCTGTATTGGAATAAGTATACTTTTCCACTTTCATCTTTTTATCATAAATTCCCTGTAGGAAGTTTAACTCTCTTTTATTCAGACTTTTGCGGTCTGAGAACAAATTTCCTTCTACGATTTCATATTGACTGTTCAATACACAGAGATCATAGATCGCATTCATAGAATCTTCTTCATCATAACCTTCCTGGCTGATAATGTATAAAGGCGTTTGGTCTTTGTTTATAATTTTGGATACATTAAAATATCGGTTTGTCGAAAAATCATTGATAAATTCCAGATCATCATAATAGATATTCTGCAGGATCTTTTCATCCGATGCATAGACAACACTTCTATTTTTCGCATCAAATACGATAAACGCACTGTGAGGAAATTGATGAATGGGAATTTCTTCGTATCGTTCTTGTTTTAATAATTCGGTATCTTCTACCACGCTCCATAAATCAGGGAAAGCATTCAACATTCTCTGTGTTTCCATGGATTCAAAAACAGCACGATAAATCAAAAGACTGGTCGTATAAATCAATAACAAAACAGCCAATAAGCCGGTTACGCTGTACCATTTTTTAAACATCTTCATCATCGAACCTGTATCCCAGCCCACGAACTGTCTTTATATATTTTGGCTTAGAAGGATCCTCTTCGATCTTAGAACGAATACGGGAAATATGAACCATGATGGTATCTTCATCCGCCTGACAAAAATCACGGCTGATGACTTGATACAGCTGCAGCTTGGTAAAGACACGTCCCGGTGCTTTCATCATGGCAACTAAAAGCTTGAGCTCATAGGCTGTCAAAGAGATTTCTTTTCCCGCTTTTTTTAAACACATTTTTTCCGGGTCATAAACCAGATCGCCTCGTTTCAAAAAGAAAGAACTCGGCTCCTGTCCTGAAGTCGAAAAACGATAGCTTCTTCGAATCATTGCCTTGACCTGAGCTACAAGTTCTAAAGCATCAAAGGGTTTTGTCATGTACATATCGGCACCGATCCCCAATCCCAACACTTTATCTTGATTCATACTTTTGGCCGATAAGATCAAAATCGGTATCTTAGAGACTTCTCGAATCTTGCGAATCGTTTCATACCCGTTGAGTTCCGGCATCATCAGATCAACGATCAAAAGATCGATGTCCATCTTTTCAAACAATTCCAAGGCTTCTTTGCCATTTTGTGCCAGTACGACCTGAAAATCATCGTTTTCCAAATACAGGGAAATGAGTTCAGCAATGTCCGCATCATCTTCGGCAATCATTATTTTATAAGGCATGATTTCCACCTCACTTTATTTTCTAATAGTATATCTCGATTTCTGATAAAAGCTATAGAAAAACTCGTAAAGCTACAGCCATGGCATATTCTTTTTCATGAGAAATGCTGATTTGTACATTCTCAATATTGCAGATTGGCCTTCCAATTTGATCATAGGTGATTTCTATATCTTTAAAATCGACAGGTTTATCCAATGTCTTAAAAACGGCTTCTTTTGCCGCAAAATGCCCCGCAAGAAATTCAATGGCGCGTTTTTCTTTCAAGGTTTGATATATTCGTTGTTCGTTTTCACTTAAGATTTTATGAGCTAATGAAGGTCGTATGCGTTGGATCTGTACGATATCACAACCAATGCGCATCATTTCCTATCCTCTATCGTTTTATTATAATTGACTAAAGAATCATTCCATGACTGATATTGTTCATCTTGACGATGATCCTCTAGATCATAATGTTTTTTCAAGTATTCTTCCATATATTTTGTGACCTTCATAGCCCCTTCGTAATTTAGATGATCGCCCTGGTCGCGCGTATCTTCTTTCCAGTCGATTGACAACGATTTTGTTTCTGTATTCAAATCCAAATACGGGATTTGGTTATCATCACAATAGGTTTGCACCGCATCATGACGTTTCCAGTTCCAATTTTTATAGCTTGGCGTGCTATAGATAAGAAGCTGACAGCCTTTTTCTTTACACATCTGCACGATGGAATCTAAAACCCATCGGTTGAGTACCGAAATACTTTCACCCTTTTTGTGATCATCCATGTAAGATTCTATCTTTTGCACCGGCTTAATTTCACGATTGATGCGAAACCCCTTTAAAATATTGTTGTAAGTATAATGTACATCCCCTGTCCAATCCTGTGCCTGAAGATTTTTCCACCGGTCATGATATTCAAACAAAGGGAATAGCTCTTTTATTTTCTCGACAGCAGGATCGGTCGCCAAAAAATCCCGGAAGAATGTATCTGCTTCTAAAACAACAAGCTTTGGCGATTGATTTTGCAGTGTTCTTTCCAACAAACTTTTTGTGTAATACAAAGGTTGTGCCGGTGTCGAACACAAATAACTGGTAAATCCTTCTTTTTCATACATCGCCATAGGTGAGATGGAAGAATATACCAAACTATCTCCTAAAAATAATACATCGATTGAATCTTTACGTTCGCTTAAGATACCATTAGCCGAAACATCTTTCATGCCAAATTGATCCAAATTGTCTTTTGGTTCAACAATGCGGGAACCATACCATACCAGCGTAAAAAAGATCAAAAAGAAAAGAAAGATACGGCCGATTCTATTCCATTTTTCTGACATAGCTGTACTCCTTCCTTAGTAGCTTGCATACATAGGATCCACCGGAACATACCCTGTTCCATAAGCACCAAACAGGATCACCGCAAAAATCAAAGTATAGTAAAGTGTCCAGCGAAAAACAATGGGACCGGAAGCCACTTTTTTACGAATCTGTACATTCTTTTCTTTACATACACTGATCACAAATACGATCAATACAGAAACACAAACCAATAGAATATCCTGCATATCAATGTGTAATGTTGCGAGCATTTGGGCATTCAAAGATTCAAATTGAAAATCAACGAACATCTTTTTAATCATTGCCAGCGCAATACGAAGTCCATCGGCTCGGAAGATCAATTCACCGATACATACCAAAATCGTTGTTCGAATCATAGCCAAATATCGCAAAAATCCATGATTAAACTGCAGATGATACTTTCGCAGCAGCGGAAGCATTAAATTTCCCATCAAAATAAAGAAAAAGTGATACAGCCCAAAAAAGATAAAGTGCCAGCCTGAGCCATGCCATAATCCATTACAGATCCAGACCGCAAACAATGCGATGGAACCGGCTACCAAAGGTGCATAGTAATACCCTAATTTTTTCTTTGTCTTCCGTGTTATTTTTTTAGCCATTTTAGACATGGAAACCGGATAAAACACATAGTCTTTAAACCATGTCCCCAAGGTAATGTGCCAGCGCTGCCAGAATTCGGCAATACTTTTGGAAAAGAATGGCTGTCTGAAATTTTCCGGTAGATGAACACCGAAGATTTCTGCCGTACCGATCACAACATCCATGGTTCCCGAGAAATCCATATAGAGTTGAAGCGTATAGGTCACCATCGCAATACATACCATACCACCACTGTAATTTTGATAATTGGTGAACAATTCATTGACCATTGGATTCAATCGATCGGCAATCACCAGCTTTTTAAAAACGCCCCACAAGATTCGCTGTGTGCCAAATGTTAAGGATGAATACGATATTGATTTCCCTTCCCATAAAGAATAGGCTGTCTGTTCATAGCGACAAATCGGTCCTTCCATGATCGTAGGAAAGAAAACCAGAAACAATAATAAACGAAGTGGATTGTGATCCGCTGTGATCTTTTGTCGATATACATCCACGCAATACGATACAGCCTGCAGGCTGTAAAAAGATATTCCGATTGGCAATCCTATTTTCGGTACCTGTATCAATATCGGGATGTTAAGCCATACAAAAAGCGAGTTGATATTCCCTAAAAGGAATCCCGTATACTTACAAAGCACAAGAATTCCAATGTGCATACAAATCGCAAAAACTAAAACACCTCTTTTTTTCTTTTGCGCTTCTTTATGCGAACTGCATTGAAGATCGATATTTTCCATCCATAATCCAAAATAATGGATCATAAAGCCGGATAGAATAACAAATAAAATCAAGCTGCCACTTATGGACCAGAAAAAAATCAAACTGGCAACCAATAAAACGATCCACCTTTTCCTTGCCGGAAACAATTGATAGACAAACATTGTCACCGGCAAAAAGAAAAAGGCAAACATCACTGTGAAATAAGATTCCAATCCTATTCCTCCTCAAGCAAACGATCGACCATGGCTTTCATCCGTTTGACTGAATTAAAATTATCCGGTGTGATCTCAACTGCCGGAATCATCAGATCGAAGGCATCTTCCAATTCCGCAACCAACGATAAGATGGCTAATGAATCCAGCAAATGTCCATCGATCAAATCCTCTCTTGTGCAATCCAGATCCGGTTGGATCTCCTGTAAAATCTCCATAATTGTTTCCATGTTTTTAGCTCCTTTACTTTAGTTTTGGTGCATTGAGCGAAACAACGCTCGTATGATCGCGCACCATCAATTCTTCTTTTTCATTCACGATGACTACGGCCGGTAAATCTCTTGTCAAGAATAATGACATGCCCTCCGTGGGACAGTAAGCTCCTGTATTTTCAAACACAAAAAGATCTCCTATCTGCGGTTTAGGCAGACGCACCTGTTTCATCAAGATATCGTTGATCGTACATAAGGCACCACATATATTCCAGTTTTCTTCCGGCTGATCCTTTTGATTCAGAAAGCGAAAAGGTGGTTGCTTCATCGCCATGCCCTGCCCATAATAGACAAGATGATGAATGCCGCCATCAACCAGCGCATAATTTTGATTTCGATTCGTTTTGGTATCGACTACCTGTGTCACGTAAAAACCACAGCTTGCCGCAATGCTTCTTCCCAGTTCTAATACGATCTTTAAGTTTCCAAACCGTTTGATAGCTTCAGAAAAGAACTGAAGATGTTCATTCTCTTCAAACTTCATGGAAGAGAAATAATCAACCGGAAAGCCCGGACCATATTCTAATAATTCCGGTTCAAAATCCATCTCTTTTAACTCTGCCAATAATTCTTCCAACAGATCCAATTCTTTCAATACGCGTTTTTGTGAATATTTCTGTGTTCCTGAAAAGTATTGAATACCCAATACATGTAAACGAGAGGATCGGCAACGAACCAGAATTTCTTCTAATACATCTTTATCCAAGCCAAACTGATTGCCGCTGGTCAATCGTAAAAGTACCGACACATCTCTTTGATAAATATCCGCCAGTTCCTGTATCAACTTATACTGTTCAAAAGATTCAATTGTCATAATAGGAAGTTCTTCTTTATCAATAAAGATTTCTTCGATATCCTCTTTATTTTTATAAACTCCGGATAATACGATCTGTCGGTTGGATATCTGCAATTTCTTACAAATATGAAATTCACCGGGCGAACAAATTTCAAAATGAGTTACTTTTTTCTCCAAAAGTTTTAATATAAAGGAATTTGCCTTTGCCGCATAGCACAGTTCGACATTTTCCGGCAGTGATGCTTTTAGATAGTTCACTCTTTTGCTTAATACATCCGCATCAAAGCCATAAAATGGTGTTCCGTATTTCGATACCAGTTTCCAAACTCTTTCTTCCTGTATCATCTTCTTTTTCCTTTCGTCAGTTCAAATAATGCTTTTCGATCCGTCTTTCCATTCTTTGTCAAAGGCATAGACTCAACAGGAAACAGACGAGTAGGCACCATGTAAGCCGGTAAATCCTTTTTTAAACAAGTCACAAAATCTTCCTTGGAAAGCGTACCGGTATAAAATCCATACAAGCGATGTTTCACATCGTCAAAAAGACAGATACACTGTTCAACTCCCTCTATGCGAAGTGCTCTTTTTTCAATTTCTTCCAATTCAATTCGATGTCCCAAATATTTGATCTGATAATCCTTTCGACCTTTAAAATAATATTCACCGGATTCATCTCGATATGCCAGATCACCGGTACGATAAATTCTTTCCTCATAGGCCTTTTGAAGTGGATTGGAGGTAAAGTGAGCCTGTGTTTGTACTTCATTTCGATAATACCCCAACGCTAAGCCTCTTCCTTTTACACACAGTTCTCCGGTCTGATTTGGTTCTATAATTTCATGATCTTGCTCATCCAATAAAAACACACCTTTGTTTTCAAAAGCCTGTCCGATGGGAATTCCCTGCTCATAGGTACGCTCTGGATCTAAAATATGATATGTGCAGTTGCAGGTAATCTCCGTAGGTCCATACAAGTTTACAAATAGTGCATCGGGCAAAGCATTCTTCCATGATTGATAATGTTTTAGCGGCATGACCTCTCCACTAAACAGGATCTTTCGTACCGTATCAGGAATTTTATAATCCAAACCATGAAAAGCGCAGATCAGACTTAAAGCCGATACTGCCCATACC
Organism: Faecalicoccus sp.; assembly: GCF_036552745.1. Lineage (NCBI taxonomy): Bacteria > Bacillati > Bacillota > Erysipelotrichia > Erysipelotrichales > Erysipelotrichaceae > Faecalicoccus > Faecalicoccus sp. Next base: position 1,536 of record NZ_JAXKBY010000067.1, on the reverse strand, counting down.
ATCGTTGTGACTTCTTTATCACAAAGATAATCGATCAAAGCGGTTGGCTTAGAAAAATAAGTTCTTGGTATGATGACCAAAGTAGCACCGGCATATAGACAGGAATAAATATCTTTTACAGATACATCAAAGTCAAAAGGTGCCTGATTTCCAAAACGCTCATCTTCCTGTATCGAAAACGTCTTAACAAAGGACTCGATAAAATCAATCACCGATCCATGCGAAATCAATACGCCTTTAGGAACACCGGTAGAGCCGGAAGTAAAATTTACATATAAAGGATCCGTATCGATCGTATTCTGTATCAACTTCTGAATCGAAGATTCCTCTACATCAGTAGAAAGAATCGTTTCTAAGACAACAATCTTGGCCCCTTTAAAAATGAGTTTTGCCTTTTCTTCATAGGAAGCTATTGTCAATACGATCCTTGCCTGCAATACACTTTGTATCTGCTCTAAACGAGATTCCGGAAATTCCGGGTTCAACAAAGAATAAAAGTTTTGTGCATAGGCACTTCCAAAGAAAGCGTATAATGCCATAATACCTTTATCCATAAATACAATAACCGGTTCCTGTTGTATAAAATTCTGTATCAAATAACTTGCGACAGCTTTCGAAGACCTTTGCAGCTGTAGATAGGTACAACTTTTTTCCTCTTCAATCACTGCAATCTTATTCGGAACTTGTTTGGCCGATTTTTCCAACATCAACAAAACATGGTTCATTCAATCACCCCTTTGTATCATCATATAGGTGGTTTCTTTACAGATACTGTAGAAAATATTAATTTTTCTCGCTAAATTCAACTAAAAAGTTGATGATTCAACATGAATAGCGTCAGATTCAGGGATATTCTTTGATATATAAAGGAGATTCCCTATGATCAACGAAACATTCTTGAACCATCTAAAACCAGTAGAACTCGAATTCATTCAAGCCTTCATTTATAAACTGACAAGCGACAAAATAACTCTGGATACAACAAATTCAGAAAATATTGAATCTACTGTGTCCCGTTGTCCGCACTGTGGATCTTTTCATTTTGTGAAAAATGGATTTAACAAAAAACACAGGCAAAAGTATCTTTGCAGAAATTGCGGAAAAATATTCAGTGATACAACAAATACCATTTTTTCTCATACAAGAAGCCATTATCATACATGGACCACCTTTATTGCCTGCGAACTCAATCAGATGACACTGGAACAGGAGGTTGTGGCTACAGGAAAAAGTAAAACGACCTGTTTTCATATGCGTCATAAACTTTATGCAGCGATTGGAGCCCATATCCGGAATACTCCTTTAAAAGGAATCGTTAAGATTGACAGTACATTTACCGGTATCAATCTGAAAGGTATGAAAGCTAAGAATATGCCCCGGATAAGTAAGGTCCGCGGCAAATCAAAAACAGATACGAACCGCAAACATAAGCGGGGAATCAACAGTCACAAGGTTTGTATTGTGACTGCCATAGATGAATGGGATACCATGTTGTTTGAAATAGCCGGTAACGGAGCAGAAAGCACGGAAAAATAT
>NZ_JAXKBY010000066.1:0-6009 GCF_036552745.1 Faecalicoccus sp. | reverse complement strand
CAGTTATATTACCAAATCCACTCCCTTCCGTCAACATCTTTTTTCACTTTTTTATCTTTTTTTAAACAAATCTTGAAATCTCCTTTATATAAAGGAGATTTCAGATAAAAATTATTTATTAAATTTTACAGATAAATGGTTTTTCTATACATTCTACGATTTCTGAAGTTAATCCACCTTCTGGTCCCAGTGAATTTTTTTCATAAAGGATCGATTTCGGCTTCTTTCTAATCAATTCATCCATAAATTTCCAGCTTGTTACAATCTGATCCCAATGACTAAACCAACTGCCGTCTTCTTGCATGATCGACATCAACATCCATTCATAGGCTTCCGGTGTATTGATTCGATTCTGCATCTGACAGTTTTGACAAAAATCCATGGTTGCTTCTGAGATTTCATCCGATTTACCCGGTGTTTTAATATTAAAAGAAATTTCCACTCCCTCTTTTGGCTGAACCTGGATCGTCAAAACATTTGGCTTTTGCCCCGAATATGGACTTTTAAAAACGATCTGGATTGCGGTATCCCGATACATCATTTCCTTACCGGTGATGATATGAAAAGGTACACCTTGAAACCGGGAAGTCTCCACACCCACACTAAAACGAGCGAAGGTTTCGGTCTGACTCTTTGGATCGATATCTTTTTCATCCAGATAACCTCTATACTGCCCCATGATCATGGAATCTTCCAAAAGCTTTAATGAGTGTAAAACGACACTCTGCTGTAAAGATAGCGTATGAAGATCGTGTGGATTATCGACCGCAACGATACTCAATAGCTGCAAAAGATGGTTTTGTGCCATATCACGTAAAGCACCGGCCTTATCATAATATGAGCCACGGTTTTCCACCCCTACCTGTTCTAAGGCAAAAATATTCACATGATCGATGTACCGATTGTTCCAAACAGCATCAAAAATCGGATTCTCACAACGAATCGTTAATATATTACGCACCATATCTTTTCCAAGATAATGGTCGATACGATAGATGTTTTCCTCATCAAAATAACGAGTGACTTTTCGCTGCAGCTTCGTAGCCGATAGAAGATCTGTTCCAAAAGGCTTTTCCATGACAAGACGTACATTGAAAAGATTGATTTGATGAATACCTTCTACGATTGGATCAAAGAACTGTGGTGATACCGCCATGTAACATACATGGACCTGCGCTTCACTTTTTGAGACATAGTCCTTTAAAATCGCATAATCATCCAAAGCAGATAAATTCATCTTTAAATACTGAATCTGCTGAATGAATTCTAAAAATTTATCTTCTTCTACTTTAAAACGGGCAAATCCCTTTACCCATGGTTCCATTTTGCGAATATAGTCTGTCTTGGTCCAGTCTCTTCGGCCTATGATCAAAATTTCATCTTGTTTTGTCAGCTTTTTTGAAACAAAGAGATTGTAGAAAGCGGGTAAAAGCTTTCGATATGTCAGATCGCCTGTACCACCAAAAATAATAAATCGATTCTGTACCATAGATTACTCCCAGTGATGATGGAATACGCCTTCTTTATCCACTCTTTTAAATGTATGGGCGCCAAAGAAATCACGTTGTGCCTGAATTAAATTAGCTCCTAACGCAACCTGCTGCATCGGTATGATATACGTTAGAGCAGCTGTGAATAAAGGCATGCTGATATCATGAAGCAAGCCGGTAGTGACGATCGTTTTTAAAGCCGGAAGATGGGCAATCGCCATTTCTTCAAAATCATTAAACAAGCTGGCATCCGGTCCCAAACGACCAAAAGTATCTCGTATATATTCGAGTAAATTGGCTTGAATGATACAACCCGCTCTAAAGATGCTGGCGATTTTAGAAAGGTTCAAATCCCATCCATAGCGTTTTGATGCATCACTATACAACCTAAAACCTTGTTCATAGGCTACAACACGCGCTAAAAAATAAGCCTGACGAAGTTGCTCAGTATCTAATTCAATGTGCGATTGCACTTTTGGAAAGCGATGACGCAATTCTTCATCATTTGAAGTCAGGCGAGCCATATAAGCTCCATGAATCAAAGAAACATTAATATCCTGTACCAAAGCACATTGGCTGGTCCATTTTCCAGTTCCTTTATTGCTGGAGGCATCTACGATCAGATCAACCAAATCCTTATGTGTATCCGGATCTTTTTCGCGAAGAATCTTTATCGTAATGCTCAATAAATAGCTTTCCAATGGTCCCTGGTTCCATCTTTCCAGAACATCACTGATCGATTGATTGCTCATACCGGCGGCCTTCATGTCAATATATGCTTCTACGATCAACTGCATATCTGCATATTCTATACCGTTATGTACCATTTTTACATAATGTCCTGAACCTTCCGGTCCTATGTATGTGCAACAAGGCTCTCCATCTTTTTGTGCCGCAATCGTCTCCAGGATAAAAGCAACCTGATCATAGGCTTCCTTTGAACCACTTGGCATGATACTAGGTCCATGAAGTGCCCCCATCTCCCCTCCGGAAACACCAACAGCTAAATAGTGTACACCCAGTTTTTCCAATCGTTTGCCTCTTCGAGCATCGTCTTCAAAATAAGAATTGCCGGCATCCATAACGATATCTCCAGCCTCTACAAAAGGTTCCAGCTGATCGATCATCGCATCCACCACAGGACCTGCCGGTACCATCATAAAAATCTTACGTGGTTTCTCTAAAGATTCGATCGCATCTTTTAATTCTTTATAACCGATAAAATTCTCTTTTCCCTGCATCGTTTCCGTAACCGCATAGGTACGATTATAGCCGGCCACACGAAATCCATGATTCATCATATTTTGTGCAATGGCTTTCCCCATCACACCTAATCCAATTACCGCAATCTGATTCATTCTTTTTCCTCCCAAATTACACAAACACCTTCCGGTGCTTTTTGATGGGCCAGACGCTTGGTCAAATACCCATTTTGATCTCTTTTTAATACCGCAACCTCATCATCATCCTTATGCACCACAAGCAAAGAATTTTTCCCTAAAACAAAATCTCTGGGATGAATGCCCATGCTGGAAACAACTTGTTCCAAATGCATTTGTCCTTCATGTACCGATACTACGGAAATCACATCACTAAAGCGTGTCGATACATAGATTTTTTCGTTTTCATACGCAATAGCAGCCGTACCTTTGGTATCTTTTTTAGAAACCAGAAGTTCTTCCCGGGAAACTACCTGTCGAGCATCTACATCGATTGCATACAGAACATTGGATAATTCACCACATATATAATAATAGTGATCTACTAAGACCGCATGTCTTGGTCCTGAGCCTTTTTCCATATTAATGCGTCCGACCTCATAGAGATCAAAATTTAAAATCACGATTTGATCCAACATTAGACAAGGCACCCACAGATATCCGTTCACTTCTAAAATATGATGCGAGCCCGCCTTATCCTGAATACGAATCTGGTGCTTTAATGTCAATTGATTTCCATCCCATTCCAGACAAGAAACAACACCTGTATGATAATTTACTGTATAAATATGATCTTGAATCACCCCAACATAACAAGATGGACTTTCTTCATAGACAAGCTGAGCAATCTGGTTGCCTTGGCCATCCACATAGATCAGACCACCCTTTCCCTCCAGTTTTGCAACAGCTAATATACCGCCTTGAAAGGATGTCAGATACTTAGGATCCTGACAGGGATAAAACAGCTCCGGTGTAGAAAGCTTGTTTCCATCCCACTCAAAGGAATAAATCCCTTTCGATCGACTTGTTGTATATGTTCCAATATAACCTTTCATGAATATGAAACCTCCTGGCTTCAGTATAAAGGAAGCTCTCTTTGAAAGGCTATTGATATGCACAAAAAAAGGAGGCATTTTTCATGCACTCCTTATATCCATCCTTATGCTTACTTTACATATTAGTCATTACGCTCCCTGAAACCAGTGTTTGAGTTTATCCAACCAGGAAATTCCTTCCTCACCGGGAAGTTGATCCGCTTCTTCTACGGCCTTCTGCATACAATATTCCTGGGCGATAAATGGATCGCCGCTTGTATCCATCTTCACATATTCTCCATTGCCGCACAGCTTTCGCGTCTTGACATTATCTCTCAAAAGAATATTAAAATACTCTAACAGCTCCTGTTTTAAATTTTCATCTTCGATCGGACAACCGATCTCCACACGTTTTTCGGTATTTCGTGCCATAAAATCTGCGCTGGAAATATAGACCTTTTGCTGGTTACCACATCCAAAACAATAAATTCGGGAATGCTCTAAAAAACGCCCCACAATACTGTAGATTTCGATATTGTCCGTAACCCCCTTTAAATTTGGTAATATACAACAAATACCGCGAATGACCATTTTGATCTTAACACCGGCAGCAGAAGCCTCCTGCAGTTTTTTGATGATATCCAGATCGGTCAAAGAATTCATTTTCAACAAGATCTGTGCCTCTTTTTGCACTTTGGCTTGTTGAATCTGTTCATCCATCAACGCCAGACAAGTCTGCTTTAATGAATGAGGTGAAACGATCAGATGATCATATTCTCCCTCTAAATTGGATAACGACATATTTTGAAAGAATGTGATCGCATCTTTTCCAATAGAAGGTTTGGCGGTGATATACGAAATATCCGTGTACATCTTACTCGTTTTTTCATTGTAGTTTCCGGTACCGATCTGCGTAATCGTCTTCCATTCTCCCTTTTTATTTTGTAAGGTGATCATACAGATCTTGGAATGCACCTTATAGTTTTCAAAGCCGTAGATGACCGTACATCCAGCCTCTTCCAACAGCTCGGCAGCTTCAATATTATGTTTTTCATCAAATCGTGCTCTTAGCTCCATTAAAGCAGTGACTTCTTTTCCATTTTCGGCAGCTCTTGCCAGGTAACGCACGATACGAGAATGATTGGCCAAACGATAAATCGTAATCTTGATCGACTTGACCTCCGGATTTTCCGCTGCCTCTTTCAACAACAATAAAAACGGCTCCATATCATGAAATGGGTAAAACAATAAGGCATCATGATCTAATGCCTGATCTATGATGGGTTTATTTAGACGCAGGTACTTATTTGGCTGTGGTGTAAACGGCTTATACAACAAAGGTGTTGTTTTTACGCTCGGCGCCTGGTCAATCACATCATAAACATGATTCATTTCCAGTGGTGTCTTGGATACAAAGACCTGATTCTTTTTTAAATGCAGCTCGTCACATAAGTAAGTAACCACACTTTCCGTAGCTTCTTTATATAACTCTAAACGAATCGGTGCCAATCGTCCTCTTTTCTTTAAGATTTTTTTCATATATTGACGATAATCTTCGTCTTCATCAATTTCTTTTTCATCCAGATTGATATCCGCATTTCGTGTTACACGAATGATTGTCTTGGAAACAATAGTGCTTTGTGAAAAAAGCTTTTCTACATTATGCAGGATGATCTGCTCCAAAAGCATGTAATTTCCATCCGTATCCGGTACATAAACGATGCGTTTTAAAAAGTTGGGAACCGGAATGATACCGCGCATGATCGTATCGTTTTCCTTGACTTCCACAAATATATACAGCGCTTTATTCATCAAATGAGGAAACGGATGATGTGTATCGATGATCTGCGGGCTTAATACCGGAAAAATCTGCACATCAAAATATTGATGAATAAACTTCAACTGTTTCTTTGTCAGCTGTTTTTTAGTCAAACTGGAAATATGAATCGACTCCAGTGTAGAATTAATGTTCTTGGTGATGCCATCACGCATTTCGTAAAGCTTATGTGCTTCTTCATAGATCGAATCCAGCTGCTGGGCCGGTGTCATTCCGCTCTTTTTATCAATTTGTTGCCCATTGACTAAAGATAAATCATACAGACTGCCACAACGCACCATGAAAAACTCATCGAGATTGCTGGTAAATATAGCCAGAAACTTCACCCGTTCCAATAACGGAACTCTGGGATCGGCTGCTTCCTCCAAAACACGCTGGTTAAATTTCAGCCATGAAAGTTCACGATTTTGTGTAAATGGGTATAGTTT
>NZ_JAXKBY010000065.1:0-5998 GCF_036552745.1 Faecalicoccus sp. | reverse complement strand
TGTATAACCATTTTGCCAGTTTTAATTGATACGAAGGAGCTGGTTTTCTTACATATCCTTCTTCTTTGGTGGAAACAATGATATGTTTTTGATTGCCATGGCGAATACTTTGATGAATACTGATCATATCGATCAAGCCGGCATCCATATATTGAATACCTCGAAACATGTAAGGCCGACACAATATCAATAAAGCACAGCTGGCTTTGATCAATGTCTGACTCTGATCGACATAACTTTGATCATAATATTCCACCTGATGCGTTTCCATATTGTATAAACCGATCTCCATGGTCGTTGTGCTTTCTTTTAAAGCCTTGAAATCTAAAGGCGCCTTACTTTCGATAAAATCATTTGTAGCTTCAATACCAAAGATATTTCTTTCTTTTAGAAAAGGGCGAAGACCAACTACACCTTTTTGACAAGGTGCTTCGATACCGGTTACCTCCATGCGATACATCTGTCGAGAAGTATAGCTCAACAAAATTTCGCTTCCTGCCGAAATACCGACACAATAAGGTACATAAATCTTATGTTCCAGAAAGCATTTTAAAGCACCGGCCGAATAGGCGGCTTTCGTGCCTCCTCCTTCGCAGATCAGCCCTGCCTGAATCATTCTTTGTCCCACTTTCTAATGACACCGGAATCAATGGCGGCTTGCTTGACAGCCTTAGCCACGACCGGAACCACTCGTTTATCCAAAGCCGAAACAATGATATGTTCAGGACACAGTTCCTTTTCATCCACCATAGAGGCAATCGCATACACAGCAGCCTTTTTCATCGCATCGTTGATCTGTGTTGCCTGAGCATCCAATGCGCCTTTAAAGATGCCCGGAAAAGCCAGTACGTTGTTGATCTGATTTGGATGATCGCTCCGTCCGGTTCCTACAATATAAGCTCCGGCTTCTTTGGCATCCTCCGGCTCGATTTCGGGAATCGGATTGGCCATTGGTAAAACAATAGCCTTTTCATTCATACTGGCAATCATTTCTTTAGAAACAATATGGCCGGCACTGACCCCAATAAAGACATCCGCTCCTTTTAAAGCCTCACTTAAATCGCCTTCCTTATGTTCCCTGTTCAATCTTGAAAGAAGTGCTTCTTGTCCACTTGTCAGATTCATTTCTTCCACAAGAATACCTTGTCGATCCACTAAGATCACATTGCCCAGCTCTAAGTCTAAAATCAAACGTGCAATTGCACAACCGGCACTGCCGGCACCATTGATCACAATAGTCGGATTCTCTTTTTTTACTAAGCGTAAAGCGTTAACCAAAGCAGAACAAACCACAATGGCTGTTCCATGTTGGTCATCATGGAAAACCGGAATATTCATACGCTCCTGTAAGCGTTTTTCAATTTCAAAACAACGAGGCGCTGCGATATCCTCTAAATTGATGCCGCCAAAGCTTGGTTCCAAAGCGGCAATAATATTGACCAGTTCATCCGTATCCTGTGTATTTAAACAAAGTGGAACGGCATCTAGACCACCTAAAGCTTTGAATAAAACGCATTTTCCTTCCATGACCGGCATACCGGCTTCTGGTCCAATATTTCCAAGCCCCAGTACCGCACTTCCATCACTTATGACCGCAATCGTGTGTCCTCTTCCTGTATAAACATAAGACTGGCTCTTATCCTTTTCAATTTCCAGACACGGTGCTGCAACACCTGGGGTGTATGCCAAAGAAAGATCATCTTTTGTTTCAATCTTCATCTTGGCAACCGTTTCCAGTTTCCCCTGCCATTCTTTGTGTAAACGTAAAGCTTCTTTTGCGTAATCCATAAACTCTCTCCTCTCAAACAGAAAAAACATAGACTACTCTATGCTTTTTGCTCCATGATTTGTTTTATTGAATCTTCATAAGGTGTACCTGCACAATGCTTCAAAGCCGACGCAAACACCTTTTTCATGTTTTCGGTATCATTTTTATAGGAATACTGTAAGCCCAATAAATACTCTAGTGTTCCCACCGCCAGTTCCTTTTGCGGTTCCATTTCACTTTTTCCATCCCATAAGTGATCAATCTTAGCCACAACTTCAGGAATATACTTACTTTCTTTTTTGATCAAAATACTATACTGTATATCTAAATCTTCGGCCCTTTCTGCATCAATAGATCGTACCAATTCCATCATGTCTTTGGTTTTTTTGGCTCGTCCTAACTGCAGATAATAATAAAACGCACGTTCATAGACCGCCAATTTCTGATTTTTTTTGATACGCATATTCATCATCATAGACAATTGCTGTTCCACATCATCTTTACGATCCTGCGCAATATAACCGCTCAAACGCATGTTTTCTCTTTCAAATGCACTCATACTTAGCTGTGCTTTGAGTGAATCAATCGTAAAATAATAGGTATCAAAATCATTGTTCATGATTTCCAAATTTAAATTTTTCCATACTTTCCTGCGCATAAGATAGGGAATTCCCAGTAAGCATAATACTAACAATACGGTTGCTACGACATAATACATAATTTTCACCCTTACTAAATTGTCTGTTTACAGAATAAACTAAAAAAGAGTGTTTGTAAATAAAAGGTGATATTTTAGATTCTAAAGCATTAAAAAGTACAAAAAGCCTCAGAATTTCTAAGGCTTTTGCATCAATGTTTTTAAAACCTGAACCATGGTTTCCATCTGATTGATACTGCAGAATTCGTATCGACCATGATGGTTATACGATCCTGTACCAAAATTAGGACAGATGCATCCTTTTTCCGTCAACATAGCACCATCAGTTCCACCGCGTGTTGGTATGGAAACGGGATCAAGACCACAGGCAGCCAAGGCTTCCTTTGCCCTTGTCACCGAACGCATGTCACCATGCATAAACTGAACCATATTGTAATACTGATCCTGCATTTCCAACTGGAAACGATCGCCATACTTCTGATTCAAAGAATTGATTACATCTTGAACAAACTGCTTTCTGGCCGTAAATTTTTCAAAGTCATGATCACGAATAATATACGCCAGACTGGCACTTTCGCAAGTTCCTTCCATATCCAACAAATGATAGAAACCCTCTCTGTTTTCTGTATGCGCCGGTGTTTCCTGTTTTGGGAATGCTTCGATCAACTCGTGTGCTAAAAGACAAGCATTGATCATTTTATCTTTGGCATAGCCCGGATGGATCGTATTGCCGGTAATCGTGATTTTAGCCTGAGCGGCATTAAAGTTTTCATAATCAATGGCATCAATTCGGCCCCCATCAACGGTATAGGCAAAATCAACCTGAAATTGTTCTAAATCAAAATTCTCTGTTCCCCGTCCTACTTCTTCATCAGGGGTAAAGGCCACGATGATCTTTCCATGTGGCAGATTTTCTTTGATCATTTCATCTACAGCCTGCATGATGATCGCAATACCCGCTTTATCATCGCCACCAAGCAAAGTATTTCCATCGGTCACAATTAAATCATCACCGATACAGTTGGATAAAGCCGGATACTTTTTACAATCCATTTGATATTGATCGTTTAAAACGATCGTGGAACCATCATAGTTTTCAATGATTCGAGGATGAATGTCTTTTCCGCTTAATTCCGTAGCCGTATCCATATGCGCACAAAAGCCAAAGGAAGGAAGACTTTCATCATTTGCCTCCAATGTCGCATATACGATCCCATGTGGATCCACCATCACCTTTTGAAATCCTAAAGTTTTGCATTCTTTTTCCAACTCTTTTGCCAGCACCAGCTGTTTTTCTGTACTTGGCGCTGTTGTACTTTCCGGATCGGATTGGGTATCAAACGATACATAATGTAAAAATTTTTCTGTAACACTCATAATTATGCTAACTCCTGAGCCAATCTTGGCACGATTTGTTTTTTACGCGATACATATCCCATTTTGGTAAAAGAATCCACTAATCCTTTTATCGCATGAGAAAGCTCTCCGACATAAAGGAAGCGACTTCCCTTGCCTTCCACATTGGTAAATACCATCAGTAACAAATCTAAATGACGCATTTTATTTTCTTCTTCCATGTACTTCAAAAAGTCATCTCGGATCTGATCCACTACATCTAAATCAAAAATAAATACCTGTGAGATCGCCACACGTTTTCCCGATAAAGTATATTCTTTAGAATCTCTATGTAAAATCGTATCAAAACTTTTATCTTGAATCGTAGCGGTATTGGCAAATAGTTCTTTAGCCATCGCATCAAAATCGATACCATGTTCTTTTTCAATACGTTTTGCCAAATCTTTATCGATCTGCGTACATGTCGGCGAATTAAAATTCATCGTATCACTAATAATGCCATAGGCAATCAAACGCGCTGCCGTATCCGACATTTTGATATTCATTTCATGATACATCAAACCAACGATCGTACAAGAACTGCCTACGATCATATTTCTGAACTGAATCGGATGATCCGTCTCGATATCACCAATACGATGATGATCGACAATTTCCAAGATATAAGCACTGTCAATGTCGTTGATTGCTTGTTTCTTTTCGTTATGATCCACCAAAATAAACTTTTTCTTCTCTGCTTTTAAAATATGATAACGTGCCACGGAACCAACGATTTTCCCTTTTTCCAATACCGGATAGCTGGAATGACGAGACTTCAACATTTCCCGTTCCACATCCTCCAAAAACTCTCCGCGATTAAAGGATGTGATCGCACTGGCCGGTGTCATGATCAATTCGATCGGGATGCTTCGATAGATCATCTGAATGATCTTCATTGTATTATAGTTGGTCGAAATAAGAGTTACCCCATACTTTCTAGCCATTTCAATAATATAATCGTTAGGAACAAAGCTTTCCGCGATCACGATCACAGCACAACCTTTAGCCATACTCTTGATCATATCATCCTCATGGTCGCTTAAAACCATGATAGCACCTTCCAGATCACGCTCCATGAGCTTTTTGTCCGAAATGCGAACTTCTCCACTCATCGGCAAAGTTCCTTTTAAGATGAAACTTCCCTTCAAACATTTTACGATATTTTCTAACGGTGTTTCCTTTAACAGATCCTTCGTGATATTTAGATCCTGCATTTGCACTTTAGAAACATCACCAATGGTAGCCATACCAATATAATTATCATTGTCATCCACTACATAGAGTGCTTTTGCCTTATCCAGACACAAATCCCATCCATGGCGCAGAGTTTCATGGCGAGGAATCGTGATTGCCTCGTCAATCTCTATTTCAGCCAACGTATTTTTGGCTGTCGTCATATACAAAGGTGGATCCAGCTCTAATTTTTTTAGAATAAAACTGGTTTCCGGATTTAAGTGTCCGATACGAGCAGCAACCGCATGCATTCCCATTTTCTGCTTGAGCTCGGCTAACGCCATAGCAGAACAAATAGAATCCGTATCCGGATTTTTATGACCTACAATATAAACCGGTGAAGTCATGATACATCTCCTTTTCAACTACATCTCATTATACCAATAATTGACCAAAGAAAAAAGCAGACAATTTTGTGTCTGCCTTAACTTCATCTATCTCTCAAACAATAATTATGTGGTAGGATAACCCTTATTTTACTGCATCTTTTAAAGCTTTGCTTGGCTTGAACTTCACTGCATTAGATGCCGGAATTTCAATAGATTCTTTTGTCAAAGGATTGATTCCTTTACGAGCAGCTCTTTCTGTTACCGTAAATTTTCCAAATCCGTTCAAATCTACTGTTCCTTTTTGAACAAGTGTGTTTGTAATTTCGTCAAGCAAGAATTTAACGTATGCAGCTGCATCTTTTTTAGATACCCCACATTCTTCAGCCATTTTTTCAACTAAGTCTTTTTTACTTACTACTTCTGACATGAAAATGTCCTCCTTTTTTTACTACGGTGGAAATCATATCATTATCCATAACTTATTGCAATATTTTATCAACGGGAACGCATAATTTTGTTCCAATAAAAAGTATTTTGTAACCCTCAATTTATATTTAACAAAACGCTATACCCACAGTTTGGTGATTTAGCCATAATTCAGCATTAAAAAGAAAC
>NZ_JAXKBY010000064.1:0-9587 GCF_036552745.1 Faecalicoccus sp. | reverse complement strand
CGAAGATCTCTACGCAATTCATTGATTTCCGCAACAGTCAATCCACGGTATTCAACCAATACGATGGAGCTGGCATCCTTCATCTTGTCAGCTAAGGCGTTAACGTTGGCTTCCTTTTGAGCAAGGATTTGTTGATTCATTCGTTCCACCTCTTTCTATTTATTGTAACAATATCCAAAAGAAAACCCGCATACAAGACGCGGGTCAATGGAATGCATTTCAAAAACTACTAGCATCAACCCTCGGTAACAAATTAAGTTCAATGAACAGTTACTGTCTTTGGAATATTGATAACAATCTAAATTTTACTGATTCTGGTATTTTTGTCAATTATCTTTCGATTGTAACACGGATACCAGGACCCATTGTTGTAGAAAGAACTAAGTTTTTCATGTAAGTTCCTTTTACAGTTGTTGGACGAGCTTTGGCGATCGTGTTGTAGATTGCACGGAAATTTTCAATCAGTTTATCATCTTCAAAGCTTACTTTTCCAATCATAACATTGATGTTTCCTTCTTTATCTACACGATATGTTACTTTACCTTTTTTAACTTCGTCCACGGCTTTGGCAACATCCATTGTTACCGTACCTGTCTTAGGGTTAGGCATTAAACCTTTAGGCCCCAATACACGACCTAAACGTCCTAACTGACCCATCATGTCTGGTGTAGCGATCAATACATCAAAATCCATCCAACCTTTCTGGATCTTTTCGATGATATCAGCGCCACCTACAAAATCAGCTCCGGCTTCCTGAGCTTCTTTTTCCTTGTCCCCCTGTGCTACAACACATACCTTCTGTGTTTTACCGGTTCCGTTAGGCAGAACCATAGCACCACGAATCTGCTGATCCGCATGACGAGGATCTACATTTAAGCGGAAGTTTACTTCCACACTTGCGTCAAATCCACATTTTCCAGTCTGTTTTGCCAAAGCAACAGCTTCTTCGATAGGATACGTTTTGTTACGATCTACCAATTTGCTGACTTCAGCATAGCGTTTACTTACTTTTGCCATAATTGATAAACCTCCTATTCAAATCCTTCGATTTTGATACCCATGTTGCGAGCTGTACCGGCAACGATACGCATAGCGGCTTCTACATCGTTAGCGTTCAAATCTGGCATCTTGTATTCAGCAATTTCTTTTAACTGATCTACTGTGATCGTTCCAGCTACCTGTTTCTGGTCACCGCTGGCTTTTTGAATGTTTGCTGCTTTTTTCAACATGACGGCAGCAGGGGTTGTTTTCAAAATGAAATCAAAACTCTTGTCTTCGTACGCAGTGATCACAACTGGTACCAAGTCCCCTTTACGGTCTTTTGTTGCATCGTTGAATGCTGTACAGAACTGTGGCATGTTGATACCGGCACTTGCCAAAGCAGGACCCGGTTTAGCTCCGCCAGCAGGGAATTGCAACTTACAAACCTTAGCAACTTTCTTTTTGCTCATAAGACAATACCTCCTAAATAGTTTGTTCTTATGCAGTGGTCCGACGAGTGGTTGCGCACTCTGCCACGCATGCTTACTTATATTATAAAAAAAGAGCGCAAAGTGCAAGGACTTTTCGCTCTTTTTCTAAATTTTTTCCTGTTTTTTCTAATCCCAGAAATCATCGTCATCATCCCAGAAGCTATCACCATAGTTATAGTCATAATTATAACTATTGTTGAAAGCGTTCTGAACGCTCCAGGAAAGCCTGGCTGCACTAAACAATAAGAACCCGGCAATCACAATGGAAATCGCCAATCCTACGATGGAAACGATCATCGCCAGTATCTTTACTTTTGTGATATCAAAGGACAACAGTGCCAAAACAACAGCTACTGCGCCGGCAATGATTGCCAAAATATTAAAGAAAAATGTAAATGGCGATAAAATTGTTAAAGCCATAGAACCTGCACCAAATACGATAGCCAGCACCGTCTTGAAATCCATAGACGTATGGCTTTCCGATGGCTTTACTTCACTTTTTTTCGAGTTTGGAACCTGCGGATGCGGTTTTCTTTCTTCTTTTTGTTCTGCGGTCGGGATCACAGGTGGAATTTGCTTGTTTTCCATAGTCATATCTCCTTATTGATTGGTTCTATTTTATCACGTTTTGCATATAAATGAAATTTGAGTACAATGTACATATGCAAATCATCGATCAGACCATACAAAATGTATTTCAAACCACACAATATTCCCTTACAAAGTTAGATAAAGGCATCAGCAATCATAATTATCTGCTGTGTGTTGATCAGAAAAAATATATCGTTCGTGCCCCTAAAAGTGAGCACTCCGCCCTCCATCTTCAATTTGAAAAAGAAAAGGAAGTCCTCCTGCATGTAAAAGATCTCGATGTAGAAACTCTTTATTTTGATACGATTAACGGCATAAAGATTACCAGTTATGTTCCTAACGTATCCGAGTTTCATGAGAGTGCTGATCCAAAAAAGTATGCCAAAGCCGCTTTATTATTGAAAAAGCTACATACAAAAAATGTACAGGTTTCTTTTTCCTTTGATCCTTTTTTTAAACTGGAACAATATAAGAATGCTATTAAGTCCCCTATTATCCATTTTGATCAAGAAGAAAAAATCTTAAATGCCGTCAAAGAAATCTATACACCGGATACACTTTGTCATAATGATGTCGTACAAGGCAATATCCTTTTTAGTCCACAAAGAGAATACTTGATTGATTGGGAATATGGTGCCATGAACGACCGACGTTTTGATATTGCCAGTTTCTTTAGTGAAAACCAGATCATGGATCCAGAGGCAAGAAGCCAATTTTATGAAGCCTATCATTTACCGATATCAAATACGCAAGTCTGCTTGTTTGAAGCTATGGCTGACATCTTATGGGGCTATTGGGCCAATATGCTCTATGAAAAGCGAAAAGAGCTCATCTACAAACAAATCGCAACAGAGAAAATGGAACACTATCATCATTTTTCCCTGCATTCTCTTTCCTCATTAATCCATACCTTATAACAGAAATCAGTTCATGCTGATTTCTTTTTATTTTAGAGAATAAACAAAAAAAGTCCTTTTCAGGACTTGCTTATCATATGGTGACGCGTACGGGATTCGAACCCGTGAATGCATGCGTGAAAGGCATGTGAGTTAACCGTTTCTCCAACGCGCCATGTATGTTAAACCTGCCTCCTTGGCAAGTGCTCACATATATTATCATGAGTTTTTTTAATGCGCAAGTACTTTTTTAAAAAATATTCTGGATTTTTACAAAAAAAAAAAGAACAAGCATTTCATTACATGCTTGTTCCTTCCGTTTTCGTTAATAATATATAAGCTGCTTTTAGATCATCTATTTTCGTATTTGAATCTTCTAACATAGCATACACCAAAGACATCTGTTTTAAATATTCAGGATCCGTATCTAGTCTTTCTTTATCCGGGTGGGTCACAATTTCAAACAGCTTATCACGCAATAAGAAATATTGAAATTCTTCTTCCACTTCATCCATCAAATCTTTCAGTTTCCAGGAAATATTATTTTCCGTGCGTACTGCAACACGCCCAAGGCGAATCCCTTTTTCTTTCAACAGCTTGGCAAAAAGCTGAATTTTATCTTGTTTCATCGTATCTAGAAACAAGAAATCTTCATAAAGCTTATTACTAACCGGTTTTTCTTCACTGGAAAATACTTTAGATATCACCAAATCTAAATGATTATCCCCTACTTCTTTAAATTCTTCCTGCAGATCGCTTAATACATTTTCTACGATTTCTTTTTGTTGTGAACCTTCTTTAAAATAAACCAAAATCATATAAGAACCCCTCTTTTGACTTCACTCCTGAAAATATATACAATACTGTCAACAGGAGGAAACTTCTATGAAAAAGATTATAGCACTATTTATGACATTCTGTCTTTGTCTTGCCCTAACAGGATGCCAATCCAAAGAAGATAAAGATATCCTTCCCTTTTTTTCCGCATTTCACAACACCTTAGATACAGAATCGGGTACGATTGAAGGAAGCATTGAAATGGCAAGCATTGAAAATTCGGTCATTGATTTACACATGCAATATCGCCAAGTCGATGATTTACAGTTAGCTTTGCGTGTTGATCTCGAATCCGGTGGAAACCGCCAGAATGATTTTCTTTGTTTCTACATCCGTGATGGAAAGACGTATCTAAATTCCATGGGCACTACTTCACAAAGTGTAGCTTCTAATTTAAGCCTTGATACCCATCAAAAGATTTCCGTAAAAGATCCTTTTATGAACTTTAGTGATGAAGAATTAGCTTCCTTCATGGAATCCAGCAGTCGCTCCGGAAATACATATTCCTACACTTTAAATTCACAAATGATTTCAACTCTGTTAGACTCTTACGGAACTGTTACGTTAAAAGAAGCCACTTTAGAAGCTGTCATAGAAGATGACATTCTTCAAGAGTTTACTTTGCGTATCGCCGGACAACAAAGCATTGTATCGGATTCATCAGATATTGATTTTACGATTCATTGTCAAATCAGTGATTTTAATTCACTGGATCAAGTTGATTTCCCGGATGATCTTACTAATTATTAAATCGTATCGCTTCAAGATACGATTTTTTATTGCCATGTTCTCTAATTTCCTCATTATTTAATGTTATAATGTATATAGAAATAATAGGAAAGGCGGAGTATTGATGAATAATAATTTTATTTTAAACAATGCTTTCTTTCTAAAGATTCTTTTGGTTGCTATTTCATTGATAATGTTATTGATTATAAAAAATATTTCCATCAAAAGAAATTGGAAACACAAGAAGCTGCTTCTATTTCTGAATCCCCTTTTATTTGGATTTATTGCCAGTGATATCTTTAATACCGGTATCGACAGAGCAGAGTTTTTATCCTTTCAATTTTATGGAGTCATCGCTATGATTATTCTGTTAATTCCAGCTTTATGGATCGACTACAAATGGTTTGCACCCAAAAGTGACGATTCTTTAAAAGATGAGGGTATTTCTTCTAAAGAGTAAGATTAATTTTTACTTATTTGTAAACTACTAAACATGTTTTAACACCACAAGTTTATCCCCATCACAAATCATTGTATCCCCATTGGGTACAATGATTTCTTTTTGTCGCTTGATCATGACAATTAAATAAGGCATATTTTGTGGAAGCTGATAAACCTTCTTTTGACACCATTTATGATGCTCATCAATATAAATTTCTTTCATCTGATAATTCTGTGTTTCTTCGAATGCATGTGCCGCCAATACTAATGTATCCCCTTTTTCCAAAAAGGTATTCCCATTTGGCATGATCGTTTCTTCTTTTTTAAGAACCAGTACCGCCAACATCTGTTCTGGTAATGCGATCTGAGAAATAGTCTTATTGACATATGTGTGATTTTCATCCATGTGAATTTGAATAAAACGAATTTCTTCTTCCTCCTGGTAATCATTAAATGTCTTTAAGATATTTCCTTGAGGGTCTTTCATTTTCATCCACTCTGTAAATTTAGGAAGCAAGGAACCTTGTACAATCAACGAAATCAACACGATAATAAAAACAATGTTAAATAAATTTAGCGGATACTCCACGCCTTTGGTAACTGCCATAATAGCAAACACGATTGAAGCCACACCACGTAAACCGGCCATTGAAATGACTGCGATTCTATTCCAGGAAAAACCTAACGGTTTCAACAACAAAGTACACACCAATGGTCTTGCGATCAAAATCATAAACAAAGAAATCCAGAAAGCATATGTAAACTGACTTGGTAAGGAAGAAGGGGTAACCAACAATCCCAGTAAAAAGAAAATGATCATTTGACAGTTTTCTGTCAATACATCAAAGAAGTGAACCATATCTTTTTTATCAGGCACATAACTGTTTCCCATGATGATACCACATAAGTAAACACTTAAATAACCATTTCCTCCTACCTTATAAGCAAAAGCATAAGACAATAGAGAAGCTGCAAACAAAAGGATCGTTCGTTCTGCCGAAGACAACTGATCCATTTGATGAAGCAGGAACAAAACACCTTTGGCCACCAAAACTCCAATTAGCACACCAAACCCCAATTGTTGTAACAACATCCATGGAATATGGATCGATTCACCAAGACATAAAGCTGAAAGAATCAATGTCAGCATGTAGGAAAAAGGATCATTCGAACCAGATTCCACTTCCAACAAGGAATCCGTATTTTGTTTTAAGGCCAGATTTTTAGAACGCAGCACATTAAAAACACTGGCTGCATCTGTCGAACACACCACAGCACCCATCAAAAGACTGGCGTACAGAGGAAGCCCAAATACAAAATAAACAAAGCCACCCACAAGAAAAGACATCAAAACTACGCCTACACTGGACAATAGAATAGCTGGAGCCAATATTTTCTTTGCCTGTTTAATATTGGTTCCAAAGCCTCCATAAAACATAATGAAAATAAGACAAGTAGAACAAATCGTTTCAGATAATGCATAATCGTCAAAAGAAATTTGAAACAAACCATCTACACCAAACAATATCCCCAACACCAAAAAGATTACCAATGAAGGGATGGGAAATCTTGCCAACAAATGGTTTAATAAAATACATAATATAAATACAACACCAATACCTATCAAAAGAACACTCAAAACATCACCTCCACAAAAAAAGAGCATGTTCCCATGCTCCTAATATACTAGATTTTTGATTTTTTCCCAAGTGAACTGTGGATCTCCAAAATGTCCATAACAACTTGTCTTATGATAGATTGGCTTTCTTAAATCCAGTTCCTGGATGATGTTGTTGACATCGAAGTTAAAATTCTTTTTGATCACATCCAACAGTTTTTCATCATCCATGATGCCGGTTCCAAAAGTATCAACGCATAAAGAAATCGGTTCTGCCTTACCGATGGCATAGCTGACCTGCACTTCCGCTCTTCTGGCCAGTTTATTAGCTACTAAGCTCTTGGCCACATACCGACAATAATAAGCAGCACTACGATCGACCTTTGTCGGGTCTTTACTGGAGAAGCAGCCTCCTCCAATACGGCCTCTTCCACCATAGGTATCGCAAACGATCTTACGGCCTGTTGTTCCGGAATCCCCAAAAGAACCACCTACGACAAAGCTTCCGCTTGGATTGATGAAGTATTTTGTGTTTTCGTCCAAAAACTTTTCATTGATACTTGGTTTAATGACCTCATTCATGATCAACTCGCGAATTTCTTCCTGTGTCGCGCTGGCATCATGCTGGGTGGAGACAACGATCGTATCGATACGTTTGATCTCATCATTTTCATATTCAACCGAAACCTGTGTTTTTCCGTCTGGTTTCAAGATCGGATTTTCCCGGCGAACCTTTGTCAGCTGACGAGCCAGCTTATGCGCATAATAAATCGTCAACGGCATGTATTCGCGACTTTCATCACAGGCATATCCAAACATGATTCCCTGGTCACCGGCACAGATTTCATCTCGATTGACCGCATTGTGAATTTCCGGAGACTGTTGGTTGACAACAACATGCACCTTGTAATCTTCGGTATAACCGATACGACGAATTTCTTTTAAGGCAATGGCTTCATAGTCAATATCAGCTTGGGTATTGGCTTCTCCATAAATCAACACAAAATCATCCTTGATCGTACATTCCACAGCCATATTGGAATAAGGATCCTGCTCTAAAGCGGCGTCCAGGATACGATCGGCAATCTGATCACAAATCTTGTCCGGATGTCCTTCGGTAACACTCTCACTGGTAAAGATATAGTTTTTCATACTGTTCCTCCATAAAAAAACATACTTCCTAAGAAGTATGTCGAAATCAAGATACTTCTTATCGTCTGTTAGCAGGACCACCTTAATATCTGCCGATATCAGGTTGGCGTGGGATCAACGAGCTAACTCTCTAACCCATCTCTTGATAATGCATTACTATTTAATCACAAAGGATTCTCTTTGACAACCAAAAGCATCATTTATTTTCTCGAATCACACGACATGGATTTCCGCAGGCAACGCTGTTATCGGGTATATCTTTGGTGACAACACTACCAGCTCCAATCACTACATTATTTCCAATATGTACGCCTGGTAAAATAACAACACCACCGCCGATCCAGACATTCTTTCCAATATATACCGGCGCCGTCTGTGTCTTACAAAACGCAAAGGAGCCATCTTCCTTTGGTTCACCAAATCGATCCAAAGCATTTGTAGGATGAAAAGCCGTATAAATCTGTACATTCGGTGCAATCAGAGCATTATCTCCGATATGAATCTCATTATCATCTAAAAAAGTACAGTTCATATTCACTTCACAGTTATCACCAAAATATATATTTTCTCCATAATCAACATAAAAAGGTGGTGTGATCCATAAATTCTTCCCCTGACCGCCTAAAAGCTCTTTTAAAATTTCTGCTTTTTTTACACCGTCATTGGATGGAATTTGATTGTATTCACACACCAGATCCTTGGCTTTATGCCATTGAGCCAATAGCTCAGTATCACCGCAGTCATACAGTTGACCTGCCAACATCTTTTCTTTTTCCGTCATCATACTACTCTCCTTTTTTCTTCTGTCTTCTTTGAAACTCTATATAAAAACGTCGTATAACACTGGTTGAAAGTAACCATGCAAACCAGAAGATCATTGCGGTGGAAAAGAACCAGGAAGGATCCGTCTTTTGTACGATCAGAAAAACAGATACAATGAAAATACCAATCAATACAGCACTTTTATTCACAAAAGAACGAAACAACGCAATCACATAGGATTCTATTTCCGAATAGAGAAATACATTGGTTTCTTCTTTTTCTTTCAGTGAATCATAGATTCCTCTGGCAAAATTCTCCAAGATTTTTTTCATAGCTTTAGTGTAGCACAAAAAAAGATACAGTTGGCATCAAGCCTCTGTATCTTCTTCCTGTTCCAGTTTCTTTAACAGCTTCCAAAAGGAATAACATCTAACAATTCCCAGAATCAATACGATGATCCCAATGATGCGAAATGCCTGATGATCGGCCACGATACCGCCAATCAAAATCACAAGCCCTAAGATCACCAGCTGCATCTGTCGAAACAAAACCTTTTGTCGATCACTCATATTAACGTACAACTGTACCGTTTGGCATCTCTGTTACCGGACTGATAATCGACAATCCCTTTTCAGAGCTTGCACAAAGAATCATTCCGTTACTATCAACACCACGCAGTTTAACCGGTTTTAAATTGGTCACGACAATAACCTGTTTTCCAATCAACTCTTCCGGTTTATAAGTATTGGCAATCCCACTGACCACCTGACGAATCTCTTCACCCATATCGATCTTTTCCACCAAAAGACGATCGGCTTTAGGATGTTTTTCACATTCAATGATCGTACCAACCTTTAATTCCACTTTGGAGAAATCATCGATTGTGATTTCTTCTTTAATTTCTTCTTTCTTTGGTTTTTCTTCCTTTTGGGCTTCCAATTCTTTATTCAGTTCTTCCATGAATTTCTTTTCATCAATACGGGCAAACAGAACTTCCGGTTTCTTTTCCATCTGGATGCCTGTTTCTAACTGTCCGAAAGTCTGAATCGAATCAAAATCACGTTGGTTTGTATGTAATGTATCTAAGAT
>NZ_JAXKBY010000063.1:0-2379 GCF_036552745.1 Faecalicoccus sp. | reverse complement strand
GCTATGCAGAATATGAATGGCGTTTTAATCATAGAAAGAATGGATCTTTTTTGGAAAGGATAAGCACATACATTCGTCAGTCAAACATAGCTACTCGAAAGATGATTCGTTCTTCCATAGATCTGTATGCCCATACCAGAGATTTACAATCTGTTTAGGGGTATTAGGTGGGTATTCATAATAAATTTTAAAATTTAAGTTTCATTTCTTTTTTTAGAAACAACTTTCTTACTGTAGGAACATATGAATCCCAATATCGGAAAAATGCCATATAATAAAGGATGAAAACTAAACATCACCATGATATTTGCGCGCACCTGATTCCAAAACGCAAACCCCTGCGATATCCATTGATTTGTATTTTGTATTTGAAGTTCGATATAAAACACATGGTGAAAACTATACATCAATAGAGAAATAATCAGTCCAATACAAATGAAACTCGTCAAAATTACAGATATTCGATGTACCCATAAAGGCATTGATACACGTTTCAACAGCCCACTTTCCCTCAATACATCACCAATCAGATAACCAATACCGGATAATAAGACAGAAGCCACAAACGGACATAGAATTAAGAATGACCATGGCACCGTATAATATTTTCTCATCTGATCTATGTCATGAGATACAATAATCATCCAAATTACCAAAACAGCAGCTAATAAAATCAATAGAATAAATTTCTTTTTGGGAAATAGATACTTATTTTTTGTTTGTAGAAGTTCCTGAACATCCACATCAAACAGTACAGCCATTTCTTCAATTCTATCTAAGTCCGGTTCTGTTTTTCCGTTTTCATAGTTAGATATGGTCTGTCTTGTCACATAGAGCTTTTGTGCTAGTTCTTCTTGTGACATAGACATCTGTTCTCTATATTTACGGATATTTTGAGAAAGATTTGACATAAGATCACCTTCCTTCAATTACAGTATGGTAAACTCATATCAATTTGTCACGCAAAGATTCTTTAACATCCCTTTATTCAATGATCTTAATTATTTCTTCCCTATACATGTATAGAATATTGAGTTATGCAGCTCATTTTATTGGATTTTTGATAAATTCGAAATAAAACTGTAATCTTCTTGCATTTTTCCACCCTATTTCAGCCCTAAAATTTGCATCTTTCCACCCCTTTTTAACCCCGAAAATTGCATTTTTCCATCCCTTATACAAAAAGGATCCTGCTTTCGCAAGATCAAGATTGTTTATGATACGCTTCATACAGTTCATTTTTAGAACCGTTCATTTCCTGTGCTACCCGTTTGATAGCTTCTTTGGTTTTCATTCCTTCATCCACTAAAGCTTGTACTTGTTTGAGTGCCGCTTTCATATCAAAGATTTTTGTTTCTTGTCTCTTTCCTTCGATTAAGACCACCATTTCACCTTTTAAAGAAGATACGATTTCTAAAACCTCTTCTATCGTTCCTCGTATATATTCCTCATACACTTTCGTCAGCTCACGCGCTAAGACGATATTTCGATTGCCTAATACTTCTAAACAATCCTGTAACATATCCTCAATTCGATGAGGCGCTTCATAGAAAATCATCGTATATGGAAAATCCTTGAGTTCATCCAGTTGTTTCTTTCGCCGACTGCTCTTATTGTCAAGAAAGCCATAAAACAAATAATGTTCTGTCGATAAACCACTGGCTACCAAAGCATTGGTGGCCGCATTGGCACCGGATAAAGAAACTACATTAAAATCGTTTTCAATCGCTTCTTTTACCAGTCTCTGCCCCGGATCTGAAACTAACGGATAACCCGCATCACTGACGACAGCTACCTGTTTTCCCTGCTCTAACAAACTCAGAATTTCCGGAATGCTGGTAGCTTGATTGTGTTCATGATGAGAAATCAGAGGCTTTTGAATCTGATATGCCATACAAAGCTTTTTTGTATTGCGAGTATCTTCTGCCGCAATCACATCTACCTGCTTTAACACATCTAATGCTCTTGGTGTCATTTCCTGCAGATTTCCAATCGGTGTTGGCACTAAATACAAAGTTGAATTATTGTTTTGGAAGCTTTTTTGCCTTTTCATTTTTCTTTTTCCTATCTGGCCAAAGCTCATCAAAAGAAACAAAACGAACTTCTTCTTTATTTTCTAACTTTGCCTGTCTTTGAAGAACATTCATTGAAGTAATGCGGTAACGAGTATCTTCAAAAGTAATCTGTGAATTGATTTTTGGCAAGCCTTCTCGCAGCTTTGTATATTCATCATTTTCATAGCGCAGACAGCACATCAGTTTTCCGCACTGCCCACTCAGCTTTTGAATATTTAAAGCCAAAAGCTGGTTTTTAGCCATATTGATGGAAATTGCTTCAAAATCGGTAAGGAATCGCGAACAACAAGTTTCCATTCCACAG
>NZ_JAXKBY010000062.1:0-15257 GCF_036552745.1 Faecalicoccus sp. | reverse complement strand
TGGTTATATTGGAACACAGTTCTGGAATCAGGGACGTACACAGGAAATCAAAGAACGCGTACTGCATTTGTAAAAAAGAGAGGTTTTCTCTCTTTTTTTATCCATTTCCCCATATAATAAAAACAGAAGAGGTTAAAACATGAACTACGGAAATATAAAACATTATGACATTGCCGATGGCGAAGGTGTTCGCGTCACCTTATTTGTATCCGGCTGCACGAATTGTTGTCCTGGCTGCTTTCAGCCCGAAACATGGGATTTTAACTATGGAAAACCTTACACAAAAGAAACAGAACAGGAAATTCTGGAAGCTTTAAAACCCGGCTATATTCAAGGATTAACTTTATTAGGAGGAGAGCCCTTTGAGCCTGAAAATCAAAGAGAGTTGGTTCATCTTTTAAAAAAAGTCAAAGAAACCTATCCCGATAAAGATATCTGGTCTTATACCGGCTTTATCCTGGATCAAGATTTATTAGAAGGCGGAAGAAGGTATTGTGAAGTAACCGATGAAATGCTTTCGTATATTGATGTATTGGTGGACGGTCCTTTTAAACAGGAACAAAAAAATATTTCTTTAGCCTTTCGTGGCAGCGAAAACCAAAGAGTTATTGATTTAAAAAAGAGCTTACAAGAAAAAGAGGTTATCCTATATTTGGAATAACCTCTTTTCTATAGACAGTTTCTAAAGATTTGAAGAATGTCTTCTTCATATAACGTTTTAAAGCCTTGAATCGGTCCACCTTTATCACGTATGCAACTCTTTGCCATCTCTTCCAACTTTGTATCATCAGTCCCAACTTCTTGTAAGCAAGAAGGCAAGCCCAGTGTTTCATATAAGAATGTTTCTGTTTTTTCGATTGCTTTATTCGCAATCCAGTAATCATCCTTTGATGCATCCAGCCCCCAAACTTCCACACCATATTTTTTAAAACGGGATACAGTCTTTTCATCCAATACATAACGCATCCAACGTGGTGTTAAGATAGCTAAGCCCACACCATGAGTAATATCATAATAAGCACTTAATACATGTTCCATTCCATGACAGGACCAAGCCATAGAATACCCTGTTTTCAACAAGCCATTTAGTGCCATAGGTGCTGCCCACATCAAGTTCGCCCTAGCACTATAATTAGTTGGTTCCTGGATGGCAATCGGACCATAATGAATACAGGCTTTCATAGCGCCAACAGCTAAGCCATCCTGTAGATAGGCATCTTCTACATTCGTAAAGAACTGTTCCCACAAATGCGAAAGAATGTCTGCTGTACCTGCTGCCGTTTGCAGCGGTGGTACGCTATATAGATTTTCCGGATCTAAAATAGAGAGAACCGGACATAAAAGATCATCATGCAAACCAATTTTTTGATGCGTTTTCACATTGGAAATCACAGCAACATTGTTCATTTCCGAGCCGGTAGCACTCATCGTCACGACACAAACGACCGGCAAAGCTTTCGTCACCTTTGCATGTCCAATCACTAAATCCCACGCATCGCCTTCATAAAACGTTGCGGCAGCGATAGCTTTGGCACAATCAAATGAGCTACCGCCACCAATGGCCATCACCACTTCAATTTGATGTTTTCGACACAGCTTTACTCCCTGCTTAACGGATTCAATTTTCGGATTTGGCTCTACACCAGACAATTCAACTACCTTGCAGTCCGATAGCTCTCGCATCACCGTATCATAAATACCATTGTGTTTGATACTTCCTTTGCCGTACACTAATAAAACTCGTTTACCTATTTTTGGTACATGTTCATGAATCTTGTTCATGCTTCCTTTACCAAAAAGAATACGTGTCGGAGAATAAAATTCAAAATTATTCATTATAAAGCTCCTTTTTCCTTATTGTATCACAGAAAAAAGTAGGATACGCAAACTTGCATATCCTACATATTCATGTTCTTACTTTCCTAAATACTGATGTCCATAGGCATTAGCTGCCAAGATCGCATTATATGTAGATTCTTCCGTAACCTCAAATGGCATATTATGAAGCGTATCTGTTTCAGCTGCCGCTGCTTTGGCAACTGCACGAATCTTTTCTTTGGTGATTTCCGTTACACCTAATTGCTCTAATGTAACTGGCAATCCTACACAAATACAGAATTCAATGATATCTTCCAGCTCCTCTAAAGGCACATTTTCCAGTACAAGTTGTACGATCGTACCAAATGCTACTTTTTCTCCATGATACATCGAGTGACACTCTTCTAAAACAGTCAATCCGTTATGGATCGCATGGGCTCCGGCAAGACCACAAGATTCAAAGCCGATTCCTGACAACAAAGTATTTGCCTCTACGATCTTTTCCACAGCTGGCGTAAGAGCTCCAGCTTCCAAAGCCACTTTTGCCTTATAACCTTCTTCCATCAATGTATCAAAACAAAGTTTTGCCAAGGCATAAGCAGCACTCGTTGCTTTTCCGTTTGCGCAAGTCGTAGCTTCACTTTCCACACAGGCTCTAGCCTCAAAATAAGTCGCTAATGCATCACCAATTCCGGCCATCGTCAAACGAACCGGCGACTTGGCGATAATCTCTGTATCCAAAAGGACAATATTTGGATTGCTCGGCAAGAATAGATATTCCTCAAATACACCTTCATCTGTATAAATAACCGATAAAGCACTGCATGGCGCATCTGTACTGGCAATGGTCGGACAGATCATAACCGGTGTCTTTTCATAATAAGCAACTGCTTTTGCGGTATCGAAAATCTTTCCACCACCAACACCAATGATCAAATCACATTGTTTCTCTTCTACAAGAGCACTGATTCTTTTAATTTCATTATATGAACATTCACCATTAAACATCTCAAATTCACATGTGCAATCTTCGGTTTCAAAACCATCCAGAATATCCTGTCCATTTCTTCTAAACCCACCA
Organism: Faecalicoccus sp.; assembly: GCF_036552745.1. Taxonomy (NCBI): domain Bacteria; kingdom Bacillati; phylum Bacillota; class Erysipelotrichia; order Erysipelotrichales; family Erysipelotrichaceae; genus Faecalicoccus; species Faecalicoccus sp. Next base: position 12,358 of record NZ_JAXKBY010000062.1, on the reverse strand, counting down.
GCGCTGATTAGAATCAAAGCCTTCTTTCCTAGACCAGCAGCATATTTACCAACATTGTTGATTTCTCCCGGACCTTGAATATATTTTCCGGGACTAAATAAGATTTTTGTCATCGTATAGACCTCCTGACTTTATTTTATCAGATTTAATAATATCTGAAAGCGGTATTACTAAGAAATGTGTGGTTTCCAGATAATTCAATCTTTGATAATCCAACTTTAGTTCAGTATAAATATAAATAGATGATTCGGATTGTTGTTATTAGTATCCACCACCAGAAATCCCCAGATATTCCTCCAGAGTTAATCCAGAAGCATAAATTGCTGAAGCCTGATCGCCTACATACCTTAAATGCCACGGCTCTGGCATATATCCTGTGACCGATTCTTTTCCGGAAGGATAGCGAACTATAAAACCGTATTCATGCGCATGTGCTGCAATCCAATTGACTTCCGGTGTAGTCTCTACCAGAGTTCCATTACTATGCTTTAAATCAAATGCCAGGCCAGTCTGATGTTCCGAATAACCTGGTCTTGCGGAAAAACGATCGGCTTGCGCCTGCCCATAGCTGTTCACGTAATTATTATATAAAGAAGATTGATAACTGTAACTCCTATATCCGCTATATGAACTACTGATTGCATAGCCTTGCCTTTGCATATCCGCAATCAACTGTCGAATCTTTGCACCTGCCTCTGCATTTTCTTGCGGTGCATAATTAGCCGGTAAACCATGTTTTTTATTCACGACCATGATTCCCTGAACATAATACGGATCTGATGAAACAACCGATTGATCTTCTTCATTTTCGGCAGGTTTATTTGGTGATGAAGTTTCTTTCTCATACTGAACTCTGACAATACATTCTTTTTCAATACTGTTACCATAAGTATCCGATGCAATGATCATCATTCTATAATCTCCCGGATTCAAAAAATCAACTTCCTCTGTTTTGTATTGGATCGATGTTTCACTTAGATCTTCTGCCAAAAAGTAGCTTGAAAAATCATAATTCTGATCAGAGCCTAAAGGAATCTCTACAACATCTGAAAATTTTGAAAACTTTGGTTTTGTTGTATCTTCCACTTGAATTTGGATGGAACTTGTATGTGGTATAAACCATTTGGAATATGTCACTTTACATTCATAGTTTCCTACTTCCGGATATTCTTTATCCTTCTCATTTTTGATATCTGACAAGTCAATTTTAAAATCCTTTATACGTTTCAAATCTTCCTGAGTAAAAAGATCTTCCTTTGTGATCGAAATTGGTTTTCCATATTCAAAATTAAAATTTAGATCAATAGTACACGGCTGATTAAAAAGCCAAATACCTACACCAATACTAAGCACCAAAATTAAAGATACACTCCCAATTATTATTTGTTTCTTTTTCATAACCATTCTTTCTTTGATTCCATTATATCACAACATTCTCTTGGCAACTTAAATGCATATCTGTTATTGATGTAGTATTCCAATACACCCTATAATAAAACTACACACACTAATTTTAATCCGCTTGGGAACAGCGTAAGTTGGGGGAGTTAATTCGATTAAATGGTAGAATTGGATTCCGAGGTTACACAGAAAAAGATATTGTTTCAAAAGATGAAGGAGGTGTTTTGACTTTTAGTCCAACAAATATAGTTGATAATAAGTTGACTACAAATTGTAAAAACACATATATAACTAGGTTTAAATATGATGAGTCACCAGAAATAAAAATTCACAATGGAGATATTCTTTTTGTGAAAACAGGTTCAACACTTGGAAAAAGTGCCTTAGTTACTGGACTTTTTGAAGATGCAACTTTAAATCCACAGGTAGTAGTAATGCGAACTAATAAGGATGATTCGGAATTTTTTTCTGCTTTATTGATTACTGATTCAATTCTTAGACAAGTAAATGCAGCGAAAATTGGTGGTGCAGTTCCAACTTTGACAGAAACGAAAATCAAGGAATTTGATGTTTCAATTCCTGTTAATGTTGAAGAAAAAAAGCAGATAGGACAGTATTTTACATCCCTCGATCACCTTATCACCCTTCATCAGTGTAATTATGAGAGGAGAAAAAATATATGATTAATCAAATTTCAAATTCTGATCTATTTTGTACTTATTATAAGCAGTGGGTTTCCATCTATAAAGAAGGAGCTATTAGAAAAGTTACTCTATCTAAATACAAGATGACAATATCTTGGATTGAAAAGATTATTCCAAACGTTAAATTAGCTGATATGGATAGACTGACCTATCAATCATTATTAAACGAATATGCACTTTATCACGAGAGACAAACCACAATGGATTTTCACCACCAACTTAAAGGTGCTATTCTAGATGCTGTAGATGAAGGATTAATAGAAAGAGATCCTACTAGAAAGGCTATTATCAAAGGAAAAACTCCTAAATCAAAGAAGCCAAAATATCTTAATCAATTTGAATTACATACTTTATTAGATAACTTAAATTTAACATCCGAAATAAATTGGGATTGGTTTATTTTATTAGTTGCTAAAACAGGAATGCGCTTCTCAGAAGCTTTAGCCTTAACCCCTGGTGATTTTGACTTTACTAAACAACAACTTTCAATTAGTAAAACATGGGATTATAAAGAAAACACAGGTTTTTTGCCCACTAAAAACCGTTCATCTATTAGAAAAATTCAATTGGATTGGCAAACAGTCGTTCAATTTTCTCAATTGGTTAAAAACCTACCTCCAGATAGACCTATATTTTTGCACAATAAAGAAAGAGCCTATAATTCTACTGTAAACAACATACTCTATAGAACTTGTAAAAAAGCAAAGATTCCAACAATCACAGTTCATGGCCTACGTCATACACACGCTTCCCTTTTATTGTTTGCAGGTGTATCTATCGCTAGTGTTGCAAGACGATTAGGTCACTCTAGTATGACTACCACACAAAAAACATATCTACATATTATTCAAGAACTTGAAAATCAAGATATCGACTTAGTTATGAGATCTTTATCCGGATTAAGCTAACGATACACAAAACACTGATGATGGGTTAAATAAAAAGGAGCAGAGATGACACTTATATGTGTGTAAATCTCTACTCTTTTATTTTCCTTACGCTGATGAAGGGTGATAAGGTTGTCAAGGCTATGGAAATAAGCACCGATTTGCTGTTGTTCTTTCATTTCGGGCAAGGAGATAGGCGTTTTTTTACCGCTTTCAATAGTGTATGTCCCTACCGTTCCAATGCCCGCTGACTCGTTAATAAAGTCTTGAATTGTCTTTCCAAAGAAAGAGTAAAGAAAGAAATCTCCATCAATTTTAGTGCTGTTTTGAAACCATATAATATTGCCATCTTTGAAGTACAAAGGCTCTGAATTCCTTATTAAATAAGGCACTCCGATTGTTCCTACACCTGTTACAAGCAAATCCCCAATAGCAACTTTCCCTGATATTAAACTGTATTCATCATACTTTTCTTTTGAAATATACAGGTAATCGTCAGGCTCCTCGTTTTTTGATGCTGATACAATATCTCTTGCTCTTAAAAACCTAATCCCACTGTCTGTCCAATCAGACTGATGAATGCGTTTTACGGAAGTGACATTCATTATATCTCCCAACTTACGCTGTTCCCAAGTGAAATAAGATTTCTATTTCTTTTCAGGCATTAATTCTTGCGCTTTAAAGGTATTATATCCTTCATAAGCGTAACTTGTATCGATTCCTTTCATAAAAACTTCACGATTATCAACTTGTTTTGTTAAAGCCTCTTTTAACAATATCTTAATTTCAGTATCCCGAACAGGACTTCGTTCCATGGCAAACAAATAATCTTCTTTATTCACTTTACTCCAATCAACAACCTGATTCAGTTCTTTTTTTAGTATAGTGTCTAGCCAAATTCGCATACTTCTACCATTGCCTTCTCTAAAAGGATGAGCTACATTCATTTCTACATATTTTTCAATAATTTCATCAAAATTTGATTGTGGCATTTTACTTATATTTTCTAAAGCTTCCTTCAAGTACATCACCGAGGCAAAGCGAAACGATCCTTTTGCGATATTCTCATCTCTTATTTTTCCCGCAAAATCATAAATATCTTCAAAAAGAAACTTATGAATATACGCAAGGCCTTTAAAAGTACCTGCTTCTATCGTTTCAAGTAAGCCTGAATCAAAAAGTTTCATTGCTTTTTCCTTACTTATTTTTTCCTCTGCATGTGCTAAACTCAAAGAATCCATAATATTTAATTTATTCTTTAATGTCATCTTGCATCCTTTCAATCAAGTAATTTACCTTCTTTATAAGACCAGTACAAATAACTTGGATTACTGTAATATACACTAGATTCAAAATACGTAATTTCATCTATAATGAATGAGGAAAATACATCGCGTATAGACTGAATTAAAGAACCGTTTTCTTTGTCTACTGATAAGATTAAAGTGGAATATACTTTCCCTATAGAAGTATAACTAGGAATTTTAAAATTACAATCGGTAACAGTATCATAATCACCCATAGTAATCTCGTACTTCTCTATCCATTCATCGCAAACTTGTTCAAAAGATAAAGAATGATTAACAGATGCATCTTCTAATTCATTCAATAATTGATCATCTGTTAGTTTAGAGACTATATCTCCTCTATGATTTTTAGTTTTCCGCCCAATAAATTCAATGAGTGAGCAAACATAAAATAAATTATCATTTTTCATCTACTATTTCACTCCCTTCAAATGTAAGGCAATCCAATGTCCTTAAAGTGTGAAAGCTAATTTGATGAGTGGGATTCTTAAACTTTGCAATCTCCCAAAATGCAGTTCGGCTAATCTCATGTTTTAAAAAATCATTAACATAATTCCAAACCGTATCATCCGCTATAGGGCCTTCTACAATATCATAGTCGTGTACTGCACCCAAACGGCATTGAGCAATAAAATCCAGCCATTCATCTGTCATTTCTTTGAACCTTTTTACTTTTAAATTTTCTGAAGGTTGGAATGAGTATATATTTACAATCCCTTTGTTTCTGTTTTTCTTAGCCCATCGAAATGCCTGCTCATAGTCATTCGTACAATAAAACCCCTATGAAAAATCTTTCGAATATTTTGATTTTCTAATTTCTGGAAATTCGGCAATCTCATCACTTCCATGATATAAAACCACATTTTCCATTATGATTCTCCCATTAATTGCGCGATAAAACTCTTTAATTCCTTATCTTCTTCTTCCGTTGTGCCTACTAAATCTCCCAACATCGCATAAAGCTGTTTGGTTGTTTTATCAATTTCCTCATCTGTATTTTTTATATCTTGTACAATTTCAGAAAGAGGAATAACCTCTTCTTCTTCAAATGTATCTACATATCGAGGTATATTTAAATTATAATCATTCTCTTGAATCTCTTCAAAAGAAGCTACATGTGAAAATTTATCAATATCTTTTCTATCAATATAGGTTTGAAGAATCTTTTGAATATGCTCATCATTCATAGTATTCTGATTTTTACCTTTCACAAATTCTTTAGAAGCATCTATAAATAAAACATCTCGATTCTTTCTATTCTTTTTTAGTATGATAACTGTTGTAGGAATACCTGTATTATAAAAAATATTTGCTGGCATACCAATTACTGTATCAATTGCACCTTCATCTAATAAGGCTTTACGAATCTTTCCTTCTGCGTTTCCCCTAAATAAAACACCATGCGGTAGTACAATAGCCATAACTCCATCGTTTTGTTTTAAATGATAAAAGCCATGAAGCAAAAACGCAAAATCGGCTTTAGATTTAGGGGCTAAAACACCATAAGATGAGAATCTAGGATCTGTTAAAAATCCTTTATCTGCACTCCATTTTGCAGAATAAGGCGGATTCATTAATACCGCATCAAAATTTGTAGGTTCTTCTGTTGGCCAGTCCTGATCCAACGTATCCGCATTATGTAAAAACTGACGGTTTACGGAAACACCATGCAGTATCATGTTCATTCGCGCTAAATTATATGTTGAAGTATTTAACTCCTGACCAAAATATTCAATAGTTCCCGGCTCATTCGAATACTTTTTCGCATTTAACAATAAAGAACCAGATCCCATAGTAGCATCATAAACAGTAAATCCTTTTTTATTTTCCCTACCATGAAGAACAATTTGTGTCATTAATCTGGCAACTGGCTGCGGTGTATAAAACTCCCCTGCTTTTTTTCCAGAATCACTTGCGAATTGCCCAATCAAATATTCATAAGCATCTCCCAAGATATCTCCAGCATGTCCTGCAACATCTAAGCCCGATAATGCTTTCATAACAGAAGCTATCGTTACATTTTGTTTTTGTGGTGTTGCTCCCAATTTTTTTGAATACAAATCAATATCTTCAAATAAATTTTCAAATGCTTCATTAGCCTGCTCGATATTCCTAAAACCTTGTGCTAATTCCTCTAACTGAAATTCTTCATTATTTATACGATTCACTAAAGAAGTGAAAGTATAGATAGGCTCTAAAGAATAACCTAACTCATCATTCAATACTTCAATAACATTTTCTGAATCATTTTCATCGTTAAATAATGTTTCATAAATTTTTTGTGCTTCTTCTAAATCAGTTGTTTGCTTCTCTGCAATCTCTGCAACATAAAACAACAATTTATCCGATAAATACTTGTAGAATACTAGCCCCAATAAATACGATTTATACTCATTAGCATCCATCTTTGATCTTAAGATATCAGCGCTATTCCATAAAGCCTGATATAAATTTTGTGTATTATTCATTTTGTCTTCCATATATGAACATTCTCCTTCTATTTTTCTATATAAACATCTTTGATAACATTGTCTTTTTTAATTTTTTGTAATCATCAATCTTACGCTGATGAAGGGTGATGGTGGTATCGACTTTAGAGAAGAACTCGCCTAATTGCTCTTGTTCTTCGATATTTGGCAGCTTAATATGAGCATCTTTAATGTCATTTGAATTGATAGATTCAAATGTTGAGCCAGTACTGAGTTTTCTCCAGTAATTATCAGAATTCATCTTTGATAACATCTGGAAAACAAATTCGTTCCCTTTAATTCCAGCGACACCACGTCCCAGAACCACGTCATAATCGGTTTTCCCGACATCACCGACCGGGGCACGAACACTCAGAATTAAGTCACCTTTCTCGGCGGTTTTTGTCACTTGAGTAGTCCAGACACGAGGGACAACATGCCCATTTCTCATATCGGCATTGCCTTGAACCAGGATATTATCTTCTGGATTATCGGTGTAGTTTGCTGAATCAGGCGACTGTCCCATTGTAATTTGAACAGCATCCCCCAACTTACGCTGTTCCCAAGAATCCGCATTTTCACCACTAAATTCCTTAAATCTTATTTTTGGTTGTCGTATCTTATTTTTATTCATATGATACGCTCCTTTCTTGTATATATTTCTCTAATATTTGACGTGTTAATAGCTGATGTTTGGTCATTCGTTCTTGTGTATTATGAATTAGCGACAACAACGTAAAGTATGTATCTCCTATTCTTTTTTGTTCTTCAATCGGTAAAATAGGAATATCAAACTGCTCAATTAAATGAAGTGGTATCTTTTGTAAAGTAGATCCTTGAATATTTTTGTCTTTCTGCTTCTTTAAATACTCATTTTCATTATACAAATACACGAAATATTTTTTATCTAATCGACTATCTAGAAAAATAACTTTTATAAAATTAATTGTAAATACTTTTCCTGCATTTTTTTTACTTACAATGACAGCTTTTTGTTTCATCTGATTGATTAGTACATCTCCTTCTTGCACTGTATTTTCATTTGATGAATTTTTCAATAAACTGGAGTCAATCATAAGATCTGCTTCAAAAGCCTGTTGATCATAATATTCCTCATCTCTTGACAATTTGTTATGTCGTGTAGGATTTACACCTTGCACAAGTTGTACATAATCTTTTAACATACATTCTCTCCTTTCTTGAAATTTAACTAAATTACAATAATAAAATACTGTGAATTGTGTTGCTTGTCAATCTTTTTTTATTGAAATTTATTTAAATTTCAATAAAAAAAGAAGAGAGTTTCCTCTTCTATACCTTATACCACAATGGTACTACTATATCTTCCATGACTTTCATACACTGTTTTTTGGCTTCAATTCTATATTTAAACTGAGATACAGGCTGTTCATGTGTCACTTTATATAGTGAGTATTTAAATGAATTGATTAATTCATCTTCTCCATTCTGATGTTTTGCACCTTGTCTATAAGTTTTGGCGATATAATATAATTCATCTTCTCCAACACACCATTCTTTCACTACTTTTTGAATCGCATCTTCGATTACTTCTTCTTTCATGTGATCAATGATATTCATAACAGATTGTCCTCGATAAGATTCAGGGTTCATTTGAATTTGATACCATACATCATTTAAAATGGTACCTAAGGGTTTATTCGTCTTCATAAAGTTTTGAATGTATTTATCAATCATTGCCTTTTCTTTATCGTTTGCGCTGACCACTTCTTCATTTCCTTCAGGTATCATATTCTGAATTAAAGAAACTATATACTCATAATTAATTTCATCTGTACGTATCGACTCTAATTCGTATTCCAGATCAATCGGTTCTTCTGGTTCATCATCTTCAGGTTTTCTTCTTTTAATCTCTTCAATTACATTCTTATATTTCCCTGTATAATCGTCTATTAATTCGTGTGATAATCCATATTTACCAAAAATTTCACTTTCTTTATATTCTGAGTAAACCTGAATTGAAGAATATGCTTTATCAAAAGTTTGAAAGGCTTTGGCAAACTTTTTAAGAACTCGTGTGTCTTCCGTCAAACTGGGACTTTGTTTAGGATCTGTTGTAATTTCTTTTAAGTCACTTATAGCTTGATGAAAATACTGCTTTTCTTCTTCCCATGAAGGAGCAAGTACTACACTTTCTCCTCCACCGGAATACAAGCGTAATGCCTCATCCACCTTTTCTTTAAAAAGGTTCGGTGTTTGAAAAGTTACAATTTGCCCATATTGTTTTCTGTCATCGAACAAGCGATTGGTACGGCTAAAAGCTTGTACCAAATTATGTGGTTTCATCGGTGGTTGATCGATAAATAAGGTTGATAAACAAGGGGCATCAAATCCTGTTAAAAGGCGATCTACCACAATGACTAAATCTAATTGCTCATGTCGATGTTGATATTTTTGTTTTTTACGTGCTAAACGTTCATTAACGTCGGCATTATAAAAAGCAAGTTCTGCAATAGTAAATTTGGTACCAAACATCGTATTATATTCATCGATATTCCGTTTCATATTTTCCTGATTTTTTATACTGTCTTCTTCATTTTCACTCACAGAATATGTAATCGCAAATTTTGGAAAATCAGGTAATATCCTCTTTGTTCTTTCACTAATTCGAATGCTCGTTTCATTATTTTTTACTTTTTTTAATAAATCATAATACCTTTGTGCGATTTCTATGCTTTTTACCGTTAAGAGTGCACAATATGTATTAGGAGAACCATTTTTGAATCCTAATTTATTTCTTGAACAATTGATGATAGAGTCCAACACTTGTAACATATGTTCTTGTGTTTCAAAAGCTTGCGGTGGAATCTTTTTTTCATCAATATCATCTAAAATGGTATTCTTATACTCAATTTGGAAACCTAACACCGCTTTGTCATGAATAGCTTCTTTAACAGTATATTTATGTAAAGGCTGATATTCACTACTTTTTTCTTCATCTTCTGTCAAAGGATCTCTAAAGGAATTAGAATATTGACCAGCTGTCGTTCTTGGAAGGTTTCCTATTCTCTCTTTCATATTTTCTACAAATATAGGTGTTCCTGTAAAACCATACCATAATGAATATCGGAAAAATTTAGAAATATCTTTTTGTTTTTTAGCACTGACTGCTCTATGACATTCATCCACAACAAAGGCAACTTTTAAGTTCTGTATTCTTGTTTTCTCCCTAGTATAGTGACCAGCCTCAAAGTGTCTTAACATTACATTCATTTTCTGGATGGTTGTAACGATAACCTTTTTATCACTCGCGTATAATCTTTGTACCAGCTTTTTTGTATCCTCTGTTTGATCCACATCAATCACATCATTTTGTGCATATGAACGAAAACTATCTGCGGTTTGTTGATCTAAGTCTTTTCGATCCAACACAAAAATCGTTTTTTCAATGGAGGGTATTTGTAATAAGTTACGGGCCACTTTATAGCTTGTTAGCGTTTTTCCAGATCCTGTTGTATGCCAAACATAACCTGATCTTTGATGATAACTGGCCTCTTTTACTTTTTCTATCGCATGGACTTGATAGGGACGTAATAAAATCAATGATTTTTTATCATCGTCTATGACAGAATACTGCATAACCATTTGATGTGCTCTTGGTATGGATAATACATGTTCAGTAAAATCGTATAAAGAATCAACCGGTTGATTATGTTGATCGACCCAGCGAGTTAAAAATTGCTCATTTAAACGATTGCTTTTAGCTGCTGCTATATATCTAGTGTCTGTTCCATTGGAAACAACAAACATCTGCAAAGTAGAATAAATACCTCGAAAAGAACCTTGCTCATCATATTTTTTTATTTGACGAAAAGCCGCCATAAAAGGCTGATGTTTACTTTTTAATTCAATTTGGATCATAGGCAATCCATTGATCAATAAAGTAACATCGAGTCGACGATCTTGATCCTGACGCAGCAATCCTTTTCGAATGACTTGGTGTACAACTTCATAGCTTGATTTACCACCTGCTACATTGTCTCGCCATAATACTTCAAGACGAATCGTACCTAATTTGGCATCTTCGCGCTGCACCTGTACTTTCGCAATTCCATTTTCTCCGGCAATCCATTTAGCAGCTTCATAATAATTAATAAAGTTCAATTGATTTTTAATTTGTTCCTTTTCTTGTAATGTTAAAGGTGTATCATTTAACACTTTCACATTATTTTGCTCTAATTTTTCAAAAAAGTTATCCCATAGCTGTTCTTCTGTATGAACATGTTCCAAAAAGGTCCATTGACTCTTTCCTTGGATTAACCGTTCTATCATTAATTTTTCCATTTCTAGTTCCTGCATCATATCTTTACCCTCTTTTTATAACCATGCACAATACCTATGACTACTATACGTTATTACACTTTATTTTGCACTCCTATTTTAAAATACACCGTTGCTAACATAGTCATAAAACAAATCGATCCGCCAACAAAGTTGGAAATAGGCTCTGCCATAAAAACACCCATGGCTCCAAAGCCTGTATGAGGTAATATAAAAGTCAAAGGCACTACGATCACCACTTTTCTTAAAAGCGAAAAGAAAATTGCCTGTTTCTTTTTATTTAATGACTTAAATACAGTTTGTCCACAGTACTGAAACGCTTGAAATACAAACGCAAAGAAATAAACATGTATGGCCGGTACGGCAATTTGTAAAAGATCTGGTTCACTATTAAAGATATGAATAAAAAACTGTGGAAATAGGATGATAAACATCCATGCGACCAGTGTATAAACAACACCGGCAAATGTAATGATTCGGATTGCTTTTTTAACACCTTTACCAATTCCGGCACCGTAATTGTAGCTAAGAATAGGACTGGAGCCATCCCCTATGGTCAGCACCGGAACTTCCAAGATCTGACGAACCGAATTAATCACGGTCATACAGGAAATATAAAGATCGGACCCCACCTGTGACAGCATGCTGTTGCAGGCAATTTGCACCAGGCTGTTTGTACACTGCATCACAAAGCTGGAAGAGCCTAAGCTGATCACATCTTGGATTTCTTTTCCTCGAAATTCTACATTCTTAAAATGCTTCAACTTTAATTCCGAAGATTTACCTGTCAAAAACCGAAGTACAAAAATGGCAGAAAGAATCTGGGAAATGACCGTTGCGATGGCAGCGCCTTGTACACCCATGTCCAAGCCAAAAATAAAGATCGGATCCAGAATGATATTGGCAATGGCCCCGATAAAAATTGTCATCATCCCGGTGCTCGCAAAACCTTGTGCATTGATAAAAGGATTCATACCTAAGGCAATCATAGAAAAAAGCGTACCTACAAAATAAATTCGCATATAGGGTAAAGCATATTGAATCGTCGTATCGCTGGCACCAAATATATACAACAATGGCTCAGAAACCAAGATTCCAACAATCGTTAATACAATCGCTGTTAGAATCAACATATAAAAAGATATATTCATGATGATCTGGTCCCTGTCAAGTGGACACATTAAATAAGTAAAAATTCTTGCCCAATTGGTATTATGCTGATTGGGCTTTGTTTTTAAGTGATTCCTTATATTTTGATATTCTAGGATTGA
>NZ_JAXKBY010000061.1:0-20336 GCF_036552745.1 Faecalicoccus sp. | reverse complement strand
CCTTTTCATCTAAACGAATTTCAACCGTTTCCTTAGCACCGGAACCATTTAAAATGGTCGGCACCGATAAATACACATTTTCAATACCATAAATGCCATTGACCAAAACACTCACAGGTAAAATTCGGTTTTCATTAAACAAGATGGATTTTACGATAGCCGTTGTAGAAGCGGCAATTCCATAACAGGTATTTCCTTTACGGCTGAAAATTTCCCAGCCTGCCTGTTTGGTTTGTTTTAAAAGACTTTCTTCTGTCTCATTTTGGGTACGCTCCACATTATCGCTCAATACATCGGATAACAGCTTTCCACCGATCGTAGAAGAAGACCAGGCAACCATCTCACTATCACCATGTTCGCCCAAAATATAGGCATGTACGCTTTTTGAATCCAGATCATACATTGAAGCCAGGCTGCAGCAAAGCCTTGCCGTATCTAAAGCGGTGCCGCTTCCAATGACCTGACTGGCAGGAAGTCCTGAAAATTTCCATACCAGATACGTCATGATATCGACCGGATTGGACACAACAATAAAAATTCCATTGAAGCCGCTTCCCATCACAGATGAAACAATATCTTTCATAATATGAATGCTTGGCTGCAACATTTCTAAACGATCATTCGAATCTTTTGGCATTGGTGCACTAGCCGTAATGATGACAATATCCGCATCCTTACAATCTGCATACTCTCCGGCACGAACCACCATGTTTCGATTCATAAAATGAATGGCCTGCTGCATATCCAGTGCTTCCCCCACTGCTTTTTCTTTATTGACATCGATCAGTACGATTTCTTCGCAGAGTCCCTGATTGATAATACTATAAGCCGTCGTTGCTCCTACATTGCCAACACCAACGATCACAACCTTTGATTTTTGAAATTTCATAATATTCCTCTTTTCTGTTTCGTATTGTATCATTCTTTCATTGTTATATCTATTTATAGGCTTTATATCCTTTATTTCCATGGTATAAAAAAAGATTAATAAGGATAATAAGCATTACATAAAAAAGCAATATCGGCTGTATCGCCGGCACTACATCTTCTAAGGCCGACCAGTCCTGATGCCGGACCCATTCTAAGATTTGATTATAGAGCGATAATAGATTAAAAGTTACAGATAAAAGTGAAAGAACTAACAACAGTGCAGAACCTTTCCTTTTTGATGCTCTATGCCAAATATGAGCTATTGTAAATACTAAGCTGAATGCTGTACATAAGATCCACATACAAACTCCTTTTCCTTTCGATTCTTCATTTTCTGCATGCCCTTATTCTTCTGCCGTGGTTTGCAGGGCCGTTTCACTGCTTCGATACACTGTCCAATCTGACATTAGTTTTGCACCCAGAGAAAGATAAAAATCAACACTGGATTGATTCCAATCCAAACGCCCACATCCTCACTACCGCAATGCGAGTTAATTCTCTTAGGATTGCTTTTCCATATTCCTTATTACGATATTATGATTGCAGATACAAGTCTTCATAATCAGCCAGTTCACGCATAAAGTGTAAAAGGATTAAAACTGCTCTCTTTGTATCTTTTGAGACATCAACGGTAGCGTATACAAAACCTTCTTAGTGTACGATTTTGATTATACCATAAAAAAATATAAATCTAGTATTATAAAGCTACAACAAAATGCTTTAAAATCAATTTCTTTTCGATTATAATATACAAGTCAAGACAGGGGCGCCTATTTAGGCTGAGATGTATTTATACGGTCCCTTATGACCTGATCTAGGTAATTCTAGCGTAGGGAGTCTTCAAAGTTTTTTTGAATTCCTTACGCCTCAAATGGAGGTGTTTTTTTATGGGAAAGAATTTATCAGTCAGAGATGTTGTGTTGATGGCTTTTTATGTAGCCCTCTTTATGGTATTGGATACTTTTATTAATACCATGCCGATCCTGCAAATGCCTAATGGTGGAAGCTTAGGTGTATCCACACTGGCTTTGTTGATTGCCAGCTATCATTTAGGATGGCAAAAAGGATTATTTGTTGCGGTAGTTGCGGTATTTGCCCAATTTATTACCGGGCCTATGTACACACCAACACTCATCGGATTTCTTTTGGATTATCTGCTTGCCTTTGCAGCCTATGGCTTAGCCAGCCTATTTCCAAACTTTGGTTATTTCTATTCCGGTGTACTTGTAACAAATGCGATCCGCTTTATCTGTTCAACGATCAGCGGTGTTGTGGTTTGGGAAACACCACTTTGGGGTTCCATCGCATATCAGGCAACCTACATGATTCCAACCTTTATTCTAGGTATCGTTCTGGTTCCTTTGATGATGAAGCTTTTAGAACCTCATATGAAAAAACAGATGTAACAAAAAAAGATCAGCCAGATACGCTTTTGTATCCTGCTGATCATTTTTTTATTCATCTTTTGATTCGATATCCTTGGTTCGGAATACAAATCGAACGATGTTTTCCGAATTATCCGGTGTACCCGCAAACGACTTATGTTCCTTGTTTAATGCATCGATTTGATCAAACACAGTTTGTAGTGTGTTAAATTCCGTTGTTGTCAAATCGACCATTTCTTTTAATTGATTCATACCCTGCTCATTGAACTGACTTTGTCCGTCATAAAGCTGTTTGGCACCATTCTCCAATGTATCAAAAGCACTTTGCAGCTGTACAAGACCATCGCTCATCTCCATTAATTTTGATTTTTGTCCTTCCAACTGTGCTGTTCCGTCATTTAATAAGGAGGCACCACTGATCAATTCTTCATTTTTAGATACGATTTGTTGAGAACCGGCATTTAACTGATCAACAGCTGTCTTGGATTCACTTTGAATCTGTTGCAGACCTGATTCCAAAGCTACTGAGCCCGTATGAAGCTGATCAGCCCCTGCTTTTAACTGACTGACTCCACCCTGCAGCTTCGTGATGAGTTGAACAAAATCTTGATCGCTCATATTCTGATGAACACCTGTCATAATTTGTTCTAAGGTAGCCATGGACTGAGCAGCTGTCTGCATAGATGTCTGCAGCTTTTGCATATCTGATTTCGTACCTTCCATGACCTTTGACAGACCTTCCAAAGACTGCTTAGTCTGAGAAAGCAAGACTTGCAGCTGCGTTTTTTGTGCATCTAATGTTTCCAGTGTATAACCCTGAACATCAATACTTTGAACAACTTGTAATTGAGTCTGCAGACTGGCAATCTGTTCATCAATCTTAGAAGCGGCTCCTGTTGTATCTTCCTGTGGAATTGCAGACTTACTGGCTTGTAAGGCCTGAATCGAAGACTGCAGTGCCTGCACCTGCGCCTGTTTTGCACTTTCTAACTGAGCATTAAAACTTTGAATCTTGCTTTGATCGCTCTCTACAGTTTGATTTACCGAAGCCACCAGAGTTTCAAATTGTGTCTGGAAAGTATCCAAACCGGCCATAGCCTGCTGAACCGTTTGTAAACTGTTCTCTAATGAAGTCAAAGCTTCTTTTGAAGTCGAAAGCTGTGTTTGTAATGTTGTTAATTCTTGCTTGGTCGTATCCATCGCCTGTGTCAGTTTTGCTAAGGTGTTTTTATCCAGCCCATTTACCTGTTCTTCCAGTTGTGCAAGCCCGGCCTGCAGTTTTTGGGCACCTTGCGATAAGGATGTGCTACCCTGCACAGTTTGCTGCATAGCGGTTGGTATAGCTGTTAACTTTTGATTTCCCTTATCCAGCTGTGTTACTCCCTGTGTATATGCTTTGATTCCATCCAACAATAAGCTGGAGCCTGTATGTAATTGTGTTGATGCATCAGCCAGCTGTTGAATCTGGGGTGTAGCACTCGTTAAAGGTTTAACCCCTTCCTTTAGTTCTGTCGTACCTTCATACAACTGTTTAGAACCATCTAACAACTGATCGGAAGCCGACACCAGCTGATCGATACCGCCTGTCAGATCCCCGATGGATAATTGACCAGCCAATTCATCCAAAGATATTTCATTGCTCATGGCAATCATGATCGATCCTAAATCAAAATCCTTTACATCGGTCTCAATCACTGTATCATCACTGATATGTAACTGATCGATGACCTTGTTTAATCCGGCGTCCTGTAAAGTACCAGCCAATCCCGGTACATTGGCAAAGGCCAGCACTTCATTTGTACCATCATTCACGATTTTTCCATTGGAACACGATACATTATCGTAATGATTCGCATCCAAAGTTAAAAGACCTCCGGCTAAAAAGCTGGGATGAACAGTAATAGCTTTTCCATCCGCATAGACCGTCTTTGATTCCAAATTTTCAAAGTGAATCGTCAATTTCAAATGTCCGCTTTGTCCAGCAACTTCTTTTGCGCTTAATTGACGTCCATCCAACTCATATGTAATTTTTACTTCAATGGGAAGCTGTTTTGTTGTTTTACCCTGATAGTAAATATCATTGCCCTTGCTGTTCCATGTATAGACATTTCCATCTACTTTTGGTTCCTCATCGGTTTTAACATTTTCTACATCGGTTTCATCTAAGGTTTCTTTGATGTTATGGATGCCGTCATCATCGTGCAGCCAGCTGGATACGATTGTATCCGATATCGATCCATCGGCATTTAAAACCGCATAGACAGTTTCTGTTTTCTGGGTCGGATTTTCATCCTCTAACGCATACACATGAAATGGAAGCATCGATTGTGCCAATACGGCACTTAAGATCACACTGCCCATTACCTTAATATTTTTATTCATACTGATCCTCCTTAGCTGTCGGCCATTTTTTCGTTGTTTTTTCAATAAGCTTATGTCCTAATAAAAGCATGCTTGGCAAGATGAAAATAATACTGATGACAGAAATGATGGCTCCTCTTGCCAAAAGCTCACAAAGACTGGAAATCAAATCCATACGTGAAATCAAAGACACTCCAATACAAGCCGCAAAGAAGGAGCAACCACTGGTAATAATCGAAGGGGATGTCTTTTGAATCGCAACTCGTATAGCCTCTTTTCCACTCTTATTTAAACTGAGTTCTTCTCTAAATCGCGTTGTCATCAAGATCGCATAATCCACACAGGCCCCTAACTGAATCGTACCGATCACAATACCGGCAATAAACGGCAATGTCGTATGTGTCAGATAAGGAATACCCATGTTGATCGTGATTGCCAATTCAATCGCCAGCACTAAGATAAACGGTAACGCAATTGATTTAAACGTAATCAAGATGATCACAAAAATTGCCAAAATCGATAATACATTTACGACCTTAAAGTCTTCATTGGTCGTGGTAATCAAATCCTTTGACAACATGCCCTCACCAGTGATCAGCGCTTTTTTGTCATATTGATCCAAAATTTCATGGATCTTGTCCAACTGCTCATTTTCTTCATCCGTAGCCGCATGATAATCACTGTTGGCAATCAACAGTTTATAGCCGCCATTTTCAAAAATATCTTTAATGGCTTCCGGCTCAAATGTACCGGGAACACCACCACCGACAAAATTTTCATAAGCTAGTACATTTTCAATCCCCTCAATGTTTTCAATCTTTTTGGAAAGTTCCTGGATATCCTTTGTCGGCAATGTATCACTGACCAAAATAAAGTGAGTCGTATTCATATTAAATTTATCTTTCAGCTCTTCCGTTCCCTTCATACTGGAAAGATCAGATGGCAATGTACTGGTCAAATCATAGTATTGCTTGACATTAGCCTGTGCAAAACCCATAGGAATAAAGATACAAATTCCAATCAGCAGCAAAAACTTGGCATGTCGAACTACAAAGCCAGGCACTTTTTTGAGTTCATGAATCAATGTCCGATGTGTATATTTTTCAATTTGGCGATCAAAGATCATCAATAGACTAGGTAGAACAAAAATCGTACAAATGACTCCCAGCACAACCCCTTTAGCCATAACGATACCAATATCGCCACCCAGTCTTAACTGCATGAAACAAAGTGTTAAAAAGCCGGCTATCGTTGTCACTGAACTGGATGTGATGGAAACAAAAGTAGCCTGAATGGCCTTAGCCATGGCCATATCATTGTTCGTATTCTCTGCTTTTTTCTTTTCTTCCTGATAGCGATGTAAAAGGAAAATCGAATAATCCATTGTTACTGCTAACTGTAAGATCATCGCCAAAGCCTGTGTAATATAAGAAATCTTTCCTAAGAAGATGTTGGTTCCAAAGTTATAGATAATGGGAAAAGCCATACCCAACATAAAGATCAAAGGTGCTACAGAAGATTCAAGTCCTAAATACAGCACAACCAGACTTAACAAAACAGCAATCACTGCATATTTGACAGTCTCTGAATTAGCCAGATCCTTGGTATCCTGCGCAATAGCACTCATTCCCCCTAAATAACAATCCTTGTTTGATACTTCTTTGATCTTCGCAATCGCATCCATCGTTTTCTCCGAAGCTGTATCTTCTTCAAAGGTAACGATCATCAAAGTTGAATCTTTGGAATATAACTGTTTTTGAAGGGCTTCCGGTATCATTTCCTTAGGAAAGGTGATATCCAAAACATCATCTCGCCAGAAGACTTTTTTGACCCCGTCGATCTTTTCAATCTTATCTTTTAAAGAAACAACCTCTTTGTCCGAAAGATCATTGGTTACCATCATTCCTACACTGGCCAGATTAAAATCCTTATCCAGGACTTCCTGTCCCTTCATCGATTCCGCTTCTTTAGGCAGGTAGGAAAGAATATCATAATTGATTCCCGTATTTAAATAACCGATCACACTGGGAATCAAGAGCAGTACAGCAACAAGTAAAATCTTGTTTCTGTATCTGACAATAAACTTAGAAATTCTATCCATATTCTCTATCCTTTCTCAACATGGACATGAGTATAGTACAAAAATGACTATTAGTCAATTATTTAAAATAATTTTTAATATAACCTTTATATTAAGAAATAAAAATTGACCAAACGTATATTTTTGTCTATACTGTACGTGGTGATAGTATGAAATCCAAAGTATTGGAAAATAAAAGAAATAAAGAAACAGCGCTTTTAGACAGCGCTTTTGACCTGTTCACAAAAAAAGATATCCATTCCGTAACCGTTCAGGATATCGTAAAAAAAGCCAATGTAGCGAAAGGAACCTTTTATCTGTACTTTAAAGATAAATACCAGATTCGTGACGTACTGATTCAAAAAGAAGCAGCTCGTTTGTTTCAGGAAGCCAGAGAAAAGCTGGAGAAAAATGATATTCAAAATTTTGAAGATGCGATCATTTTCATCATTAATCAGGTTTTGTTGAGCTTAGAAGATAATCCGGCTATTTTAAAATTTATCGAACGTAACCTATCCTGGGGCATCTTTCATGAACAACTACAGACGACAATGGATAATGAAGAAATCGGTATGCTTCAGCAGTTTACTTTATTAGCCAAAAAAAGTGGCTATACCTTTAAAAGACCGGATATTATCTTATTCATTATCATCGAAACTGTAGGAAGCACTTGTTACAACTCTATTCTGTATCAAAAACCCCTTCCTTTTCAGGAATACAAGCCTTATTTATTCAAGGTCATTAGAGCCATACTCAAAAATTATAAAGACTGATGATTTTAAAAGCAGGAGGATGTCTTTTCAGAATACTCCTGCTTTACTTGTTTGAAACTACATCTTGCATGTTTCGATATTTTTAAAGTAATCTTTATTGAGCTTCTCAATTACCTTTGAATCCATTCGATTGATGATTTTATCTGCCATTGCGATCCCTTCTTCTAATCGAATCAATTCTTGGATGATGTCTTGTTTTTTATCGTCTGCATAGTATTTGATAAAGAAACACCATTTTTGCAGCAAGCTCATCTGATCAGGATCCATTACAGGAACTTTGACCAGTTGAATTATCTTTAATACTATGATTTCTAGATCTCTGCCAAGCGGCTGTCCTTTTTTATTTCGTAAGTCAAATTCTGTCAACAACCCCTCAAAGTCAGGATCCACTACAAAATCCGCAATCCCAATCTTATATGAACTCTTCAAGCCCAGATCGAGTTCATCCCCTTTAAGCTCCTGATTGCCATAAATCGCATATAGATCAAGCATCATCTCATACATGATATCCTCTCGTGGATTGACGATCTCCAACTCAACAATAACTTTTCGACCGCTCTGCAGTTGAGCAACAAGGTTCACACACGATTTACTATTATCTATGAATCTATTATCCGTGATTTGAACAAACTTCACCTTCTTACCCAACAATGCATACAACAATGAACATAAAACAATCTGATTTTTTTCATCATCCGATCCAAAGACCGTCTTAAAAGCCACATCATGCTTTAACACTAATTTTGACACCATAAATTACCTCCTTATTCGACTATTGATACAATGTTGTAAAAGAAGGCAGATTTATTTTAATTTCACTCTACTGTATCAATAGCCTCACTATTAGATACGCAAAAAAAATCAAAAAACTATTAAAAATTGTTTATCTTTTCGTTAGGTGCAGATAACTTATAGGCTCATTTGCCATTGCATAATAAAAGATCATCAGCCAGAGCCAATGATCTATGATTTCATATTTCTGATGTTTTTCATCTAAAAATGTAAGCTTATTCACCTTGTTCTAAAGCCAAAGTTTTTGTAGTGATGTCACATACATCAGCCGGTCCATAATACTGGATAGCACCTGGATATACATAACATGTGTTTTCAGCCCATTCTTCACGATGTGCTTCAAAATATTTAAATGGTTTTCCTTCCAATTCAACTAACGCTTTTTTGATAACTGGTTTGTCTTCTCCATGACGTCTTTCGATGTTCATCATCTTAGTGATCGGCATACCTCCGGCAACCCATTCATTAGCTGGTTTTGACAAGTTGGAAATCTTAGATAAGTATCCAGTGTAACCATACTGAATTAACATAAAGGCATTGTATCCTAATGAATAACAATAGTCCGCATCAAAGTTAGATGGGAATGCACAACGTCCTTCATATCCGAAGAAATGATGTAAGGCACTAAATTTACCTGTGTAAGTTCCGGCTTCTTTTCTTTGTGCCAGTTTATCGGCAACCAGAGCAGAGAACAATTTTTCAGATTCAATCAAAGAAACCTGTACGTTTCCATGAGGGTCACGTTCTAAGAATAACTGCTGCTGAATACTTTCCGGTAAAATCGCAAATACATCCATCGATTCTTTTGTCAAACCATTTTCGATGAAAGCATATTTATCTTTCCATGCAGGTAAAGCATTAAATTCATCAGCTTTGCTTCCGGCTAACAATTCGTTAATTTCCGCAATCAATTTAGAGAATTCAGGTACAAATTCTACTACACCTTCCGGAATGATGGCAACACCAAAGTTCATACCTTTGGCAGCACGTTTTTCTACTGAATCGGCAATGTAATCGGCAATCTGTGATAAAGACATTTTCTTGGCAGAAACTTCTTCAGATACCAAACAGATATTCGGCTGTGTTTCCAGAGCACATTCCAAAGCAACATGAGAAGCAGAGCGTCCCATAACTTTAATGAAGTGCCAATATTTCTTAGCGGAATTGGCATCACGTTCGATATTTCCAATCAGTTCGCTGTATGTCTTAGTGGCCGTATCAAATCCAAAAGAACATTCGATATCTTCATTTTTCAAGTCACCATCAATTGTTTTTGGACAACCGATAACCTGTACACCAGTGTTATTAGCTGCAAAATATTCCGCTAATACAGCTGCATTGGTGTTAGAGTCATCTCCACCGATGATTACGATAGCTGTAATACCATGTTTTTTGCAGACCTCAGCAGCTACGGCAAACTGTTCCTGTGTTTCCAGTTTTGTACGTCCGGAACCGATGATATCAAATCCTCCGGTATTTCTGTATTCATCAATATATTCATCATCAAAGATCAAATAATCATCTTCGATCAACCCGCTGGGACCATTCTTAAATCCATATAATTCATTTTCCGGATTTGTTGCCTTTAAAGCGTCATACAAGCCACAAATGACATTGTGTCCACCTGGAGCCTGACCACCGGAAAGGATAACACCGACAACCTGTTTTTTAGCTTCCGATGTATTTTCACCTTTTTCAAAAGTGATTTCTTTTTTCCCATAAGTATTTGGGAACAATGCTTTAATCGTTTCCTGATCGGCAACGCTTTGTGTTTCTTCACCTTCCTTGACACAGATGGCAGAAATTCCATGTCTTAACATTCCAGGAAGTTTTGGCGAATATTCATATCTTGCCTTTTGTAATGATGAAATTTTCATACTAGATCTCCTTTTTTTCAACGTCTAAATTATAGAATATACATCAAGAAAAGTAAACTGTCACCGCATGGATTCTGGCTACATTCACTTCATGATTTTTATCATTTTTTAAAAAGTTTTCTAAAAAATTCATAGTTTTGATTCTTGTTTACGTATATATAAGCAGGAGGTATTTTTGTATATCACAATTAAATGAACTGGGAACCGTGCTTGAAATGGAAAATCATTATTTTGATACCCAGTCAAAAATCATTCTCTCTTTTAAGTCGGTTCAGACTGCTCTTCTTCAACAGTGTCTGGACGAATGTAAGCATCTGTCCCTACACGAAATAGTTCCTCTGATTCAGCCAAGCTCTTCCCATTCCAAGATCATTACCTTGAATCCGGAAGATCTTCGTATGCCTGGGGCCAGAATCATCTATGATCTGTTGTATGTCCTTCAACATCCCTTACATCCGGATCGATCCATTTTGATCCATATTGAAGCACAGGGAGAGGAATCCTATAAATATCATCTTCCTCGTCGAGGTCTTTATTATGGATCTTGACTCATTGCCGGTCAACAAAATCATTCCCTGGGATTTCAGGATGATTCTTACGATGATATCCTGGATGTTCGCTCCTTGTGGATTTGTTTGCGCCATGCCGGAAAAAAGGATAACTGTTGGCTGGAATACACAACAGAAGAGAAACTTAGAAAAGGAAACTTTCGATTTGATCCAGAAGTCTATGGGATATCCAAGATCCAGATTTTATATCCCGGTATCCAATCCAAGAAAGACAAATCCATTGAGGAAATACTGGAAGGCCCCAAAGACATTATGGAACTATTGTCATTGTTGTTTTTATCGGATAGAGAATTCGAACAAATTCTATTAATCCTAGAAAATAAGTATGATATACTGTTGGCGAAAGAGGAAAGAAAGGAGGTTGAAGAAATGTGTACGTTTGGTCAGGGTGCTTTTCTGGCTTGGAAGGATTATGGATTAAAAAAAGGTCGTGAAGAAGGAATAGCGAAAGGGATTCAAAAAGGCCATAAACAAGGTCGAAAAGAAGGTAGAAAACAGGGAGCTTATGAAACCCTTGTTCAAAATATCACATTCCTACTTGAAAGTGGTACGATTTCGGATATCCAACAAGCCTTTTCTATTCTTCATGTCAAAAAAGAATTACAGCCTAAAATTTTAAAAAGATTAAACCTTAATTAATTGTCTCAATTAATTTGTGTATTTTCTAGCATTGAAATCCATTTCTACCATTTTTTTAAAGGCAGTTATTTAACAAGTTGCCTTTTTGTAATCACTTAATGAAATGTTCAGTAATCGCCTGAACAATGGTTGAAATATAAGCTTGAAAGTATATTTTATTCATTAAATACTAAAAAATAAGCCCTGTGTTCTCCAAACCATAAGGGCTTATTCTTTAGGACATAGACTCCAACAATTCCATCTTTTCTTCCCATTCTTGTGTATAGTGTGCTATTTCATTATGCTTATCATCAATTTGCTGATCCAACTCTTCCATTTTCTGATAGTCTTGATAGTACTCTGGTTCATATCGTAATTCTCGAAGAGCCTCTAAATCTTCCTGTGCCGCTTCAAGGAGCTGCTCCAGTCGATCCACTCGATTTTTCAAAGCTTTTCGATCTTTAAATGACTGCACAGACACATTCGATTTTTCTATCTGCGGCTGTGCTTCCAACAAAGTTCCCGCTTCTTTTTTCTCAATATACTCAGCATAAGTACAATCATATACTTTGCAGTCTTGTCCCATTTCTAGCACTCGATTGGCCATTTTAGATAAAAACATACGATCATGCGAAACAAATAAAATCGTTCCATCATATTTTTCCAAAGCCTTTTCCAAAGCCTCTTTTGTAGGGATATCTAAATGGTTGGTTGGCTCATCCAGCAAAAGCAAATTGTCTTCCATCAACATCAGTTCTGCTAAAGCAAGACGCACTTTTTCTCCTCCGGAAAGCGTATTGATCTCTTTAAAGACCTCTTCCTGTGTAAATAGAAAACTGGCCAGGGTATTGCGAATCTGTGTCTGTGTCAAATCCGGAGATACATCCCATAAAGTATCGATAACCGTCTTATTCGATTTTCGATGAGCACTGTCCTGATCAAAATAACCAACATCAATTTGATGTCCAAAATGAAACTGTCCGGATAACGCCGGTACTTTATGCATCAATGTCTTGATCAAAGTACTCTTTCCTATTCCATTAGGTCCTACAACAGCCATTCTTTGTCCTTTGATCAATGAGAAGCTAACAGCCGATAGAGGTTTATCATACCCGATTTTTAGATTTTCAACCTCCAGCACCTGTTTTCCACCTTTTCTGGCACATTGAAATGTCGCATGCATGGATGATGTATCCGCTTTTCGATCTTGTATGCGATCCATTCTTTCCAGGTATTTAATTTTACTTTGGGCAAAAGCTGCCTTATTTTTCTTATAGCGAAATTTTTCGATCAACTCTTCCAGACGTTGAATTTGTGCCTGCTGACGCAAAAACGCCTCATGATTTTTTTTGATAAATTCTTCTTTGGCTTTCACATAATGTGAATAATTCCCCACATAACGTGTTGTCACACCGTATTCGATCTCAATAATTTCATCGACCACATGGTCTAGAAACATTCGATCATGACTGACCAGAACGATCGCACTTGGATAATGTCGGACATAATTTTCCAGCCATTCGATACTTTCAATATCTAAATGGTTGGTTGGCTCATCCAACAAAAGCACATCCGGCTTTGACAACAACAACTTAACTAACGCAATTCGTGTTCTTTGTCCGGAACTGAATTCGTCTAATGTTTTATACAGATCGTCTTCTTCAAAGCCAAAATGGAAAAATACGTTTTTTAATTCCACTTCATATTGATATCCATTCAATGCCTCAAACTCACTTTGTAAACGAGCATAGCGCTCCATCTGTTTTTCGCTGGCATCGGTTTCCAAGATACTTGCCTGCTCATGAAGCTTCGTTTCCAATTCTTTTACTCTGGCAAAGGCACCACTTAATTCCTGATACACCGTATGTTCGGTGTTCGAAAAAGTAATCTGTGCCAAATATCCAATACGCACTCCATTTTGGACAACACGACTTCCCTGGTCAGGTTGTTCTTTATCACAAATTATTTTCAACAAGGTTGTTTTACCGCATCCATTTTTCCCAACCAATGCGATTTTTTCTTTATCTCGGATGCTTAAAGTAGCTTTTTCCAAAACATCCTGCGCCCCATAGCTCTTTTTTATATTACTGACTTGCAGTTTCACTGTTCTCACCTATTCCATAATAATCGCATATCGCATCGGCAATTGTCTTTGCCATCTGCTCTTTATTTTTCTGATAATACTGAACACTTTCTTCATTGCTTCCATTTGCCAGCATGAAAACAATGCTCTCCATTCCAAACACATCTTCATAGCCTTGATTGGCCGATGAATTCTCCAACACACCGGTAAAAGTCTGTTTTCCACCGGATTCTCTTAACTGTGGATATACATCATACACACGATCCTGTCCTTCCTCACTCTGTCCGGGATCGATTACGACCGCACTGTTTTGTACGCTGTTGCTGGTAATGGATGCCATCTTTAGATCTTGTGATCGAAAAGCATATGCAATTTCATTGGCTAAAAGTCCTTTCGTATAATTCGATGTCAAAATATAAGGATACTGCAGTTCATCATCTTCATACACTTCAAAACTGATAAAAGCCTTGGCCTTAGCCTTATATCCCACACCTACACGCGAAGAGGAACCATAATAGCTGTCAAAATCATCAGCTTCTCTGGTCAATAAGACCTTTAATCCTCTAGATTCTAGCTCCTTTTGGACAAGTACGGCAAAACTGGATGTTTCCTGCGGCTCATTGATCCAATCGGTAATGATGCCCGGTTCATTCTGCATACTAAACTCGTTATAAATATTTCCACCTGGATCTAAAACCACATCCGCAACCTTAACTTGCGGTATATTCTCATTGACTTCCAAAAAAGCGTAATTCAGTTTATAAGAAATACCAAAGTCTGATAAATACTCTTTGGATGCATGTAATGTGATATCCTTTACATGCTTATCATTGCGCATCGTACTAAATGTTTCACTATCGAAAGCATCTTCAAAATAGACTCTTTTCTTCTCATAGTTTTCATAAATATAGATTTCATATAATCCCGGATCCAAAGTACCTAGCTGAATACCTGAATCAATACTTTCTCCGATCGCAAAGCCCAGTTCCTTTTTGGTTTCCACATTCCGTAAAACGACCATGGTTCCAATCAATGAATCTGTCTTTTTTTGTCCATATTTTCCCTGATAGAAGGATAGAGTCTGACCATAAATGCCATAATCCTGGATTTCAAATGTTTCTGTAAACCCTTTTTTCACATTGTCTTCAATAACATCGGAATCCATTTTTTCTAACACCGTCATCTGTAAACGATCAATATCCGTAGGACGACTCATATATAGGAAAAGAGCAGCACTGATCAAAGAGATCACTACGACAATCGCAATGATCATTCTAGGGTGTTTAAATCGTGAATGCAGTTTTCTTTTTGTCATGCCCTAAGTATATCAAAAAATGAAAAGAGCGCAAAGAGCGCCCTAGTTATTGACTCCATGATGTGGGGCAAAAGAATCTATCTCTATTGCCTTAAACACATAGCCTTCTGATTTGTAATGTTCAATGATTTTAGGTAATGCCTCTACAGTCGTATCTTTAGCTGCTGTATCATGCATCAAAATATTGATATATTGACTTTGACAGGCTGTTGCATTCTGAATCAAAGTATCTGCCGGAATATTATTTCCACTGGCATCCCCTGAATCACAATTCCAGTCAAAGTACTGATAACCTTTATCCTGAAGGGACTTTGTCAAGATCGTCATGATCTTGGGCGAATATTGTTTAGAAATTGTATTGGAGGATCCACCGGGAAACCGGACTAATTTGACTTCTTCACTTATTATGTCCTTGACCATATCTTGTATCTTTCGCAAATCGTCATAGTAAGCATCGGTTGAAGAATAAACGCTGGCAAAATCATGTGTAAAGGTATGCAAGCCAATCGTATGTCCTTTTTCATGAGCTACTTTTAGCCAATCGTTATAAGAAGGTTGATTCCCCGTCACAAAGAATGTAGCCTTGACATCGTACTGATCAAGAATCTTTAAAATTCGCTCTGTATTTTTACTTGGTCCGTCATCAAAAGTTAAATAAACGATTTTTTGGTTTAATTCCTCATTTTTTAAGATTGTCAAACTTCTTGTTTTCTGTGTTTCATTACCGGAACGATCCCTACCGATATAAATGAGGGTATAATCACCCGGCTGATCAAAATTAACTTGTGAAGTATCCGTATCTAATGAAGGATTTTCATCAAAATCATCTTTGATGGATACATCTTCCAAAAAATCAGGAAGCAGCCCTTGTTTAAATTCGATCCTTTTATCCGAATGTTCAATCGTCGGACCTTGTTTGTCTTCACAGCGCTCTAAGATAGCGCTTGTTTTTGTTTCATTTTTTCCTTGATCTGTGGCAATAATTTGAACTTCATACCGCCCCGGTTTGGAAAAATCTTCTTGATTCGCAAAATGATAGGTAACTTCTGTTGCATCCTCACATTTTTCAATAAAGGAAGCTGGCTCAATGTCCTGTATCATATCTGTTTTCAGATTTTTGGTTGTTATAGAAGGAGCTTTGGTGTCTTGTACCTTGATCTTTACTTCCTTTTGATATTGATGAAACTTGTAGTTAAGCGTATATTCACCTAACTTCGATGTATCGACCTCTCCATCTATTTTTACTTCTTTATCATCGCCGAGTACAAATAAAATCTGATCTTCCGGTTTAAACTCAGAATTGATTTCCACCTCTATAGTGGAGGCTTTTAACAGGACAGGGTGAAACAATAAATAGAGAAACGAGATACCGGTAAACAAAATAGCCGCGGCAAAAAAGACTCTTTTATATCGAATCTTATATGTCCGCGGTTGTTTCTTCATAATCTATTCCTTCCATCGATATTCTTATTATACAATAGTAAACCGAAAATAGAAAGGTTATTAAATTATTTAGATTCATAAACTATTTGTACGAATTTCTTGATTCGCAAAATAAAAGAGTCTTTCGACTCTTTAGAAAATAAGATTTCGTGGTGTACGTGGATATGGTTCTACATCACGGATGTTTTGGATACCGCTTAAATACATCAACATACGATCAAATCCTAATCCAAATCCACTGTGTTTGCAGCCGCCGAAACGACGAAGATCCAAATACCATTGTAGAGGTTCCTGTGAGATATTTAATTCTTTTAATTTCTCTACCAATACATCATATCGTTCTTCACGTTGTGAGCCGCCAACCAGTTCTCCAACATACGGCACCAGTAAATCACAGGCAGCCACAGTCTTTTGATCCTCGTTGACACGCATATAGAAGGCTTTGATATCTTTTGGATAATCAATCAGGAAGACCGGTCCGTTGACAACCTTTTCGCAGATATAGCGTTCATGTTCACTTTGCAGATCCATACCCCAGTATATGTTTTTATTTTCAAACTGGTCTTTGGCCTTTTCCAAATGTTCAATGGCTTCGGTATAAGTCATACGTTTAAAGTGGGAAGCGGCAACAGCTTTGATTCGTTTGATACAATCTTTGTCGATCATCTTTTCAAAAAAAGCCATTTCTTCCGGTGCATGCTCCAGACAATAATTGATACAATACTTGATCATTTCTTCAATGCAGTCCATATTATCGCTTAGATCCGCAAAAGCAAGTTCCGGTTCGATCATCCAGAATTCACTGGCATGTCGTGTTGTATTTGAGTTTTCCGCCCGGAATGTAGGCCCAAAGGTATAAACGTTACGATACGTCAAGGCAAATGGTTCGACGTGAAGCTGTCCGGAAACGGTCAACTGTGCATGTTTGCCAAAGAAGTCTTCCTCGTACTTATTATCTTCTCTAGTTGTGACCGTAAAACATTCGCCGGCACCTTCGGCATCGTTACCGGTAATGATTGGTGTATGCACATAGACAAATCCTCTATCCTGAAAGAATGTATGAATGGCCATGGACAAAACACTGCGCAAGCGGAAGATCGCATAATAGGTATTGGCACGAGGACGTACATGAGGAATCTCACGCATATACTCAAAGCTGTGGCGCTTCTTCTGCAGAGGATAGTCATGATCACTTAAGCCAAGCACTTCGATCGATTCAGCCTGGATTTCAAAAGGTTGTTTGGAATCCGGTGTACACACCAGCTTTCCTTTAACTTCAATCGCAGAGCCTAATGTGATCTTACTGATCGCTTCATAATTTTTTGTACTTTCCTGATAATAGACAACTTGTACATTGCCAAAGCAGGAACCATCATTCAGTTCGATAAATCCTAAAGCTTTCGAATTTCGATTGGTTCTAACCCATCCCTGCAATGTGATATCTTGTCCATCAAAACTCTGAAAATCTTCTTTTAACTTTTTGACTAACATCTTTTCTCCTCCTGTAAAATAAAAAAATCGTCCCGTTAGGAACGATATATAACCGCGGTACCATCCTGTTTCAAAAAAGCCCTCTTGAGATTAACGCACTCCAACGAGGCTGACTACTGCTATTTCTCCAGCCCGGCTCCGCAGTTATTTGTGCTTATAAGCTATCGGTTCTTTTTCACCATACAGAACTCTCTTTTGACGCATCACTTATGGCAACTACTGTTTCTTAGCCTTTGTATCCATGGAATTGGTGATAAAAACCAACTCTTGAATTGATGATACCACATCCACAACTTTCACGGCAACCCCTTTTGGCACCAGAAAATGTTCATGGGTAAAATCCACAAGTCCGGTAATGCCACAAGCCACCAAACGATCTACCGTTTCCTGTATCATATGGGAAATCGTCAAAATGGCAATATGACAGCCTTCCGGAATTTTTTCTTCTAATTGTGTCATTGGATAAATCTGTACACCAAACTGGACTCCGGCTTTGGTTTCATCCATATCAAAGGCGCAGGCAATTTCTCCAACCACATGATCCCATTTATTATAATTCATCAAGGCCCGCCCTAAGTTACCGGCTCCCACCAAAATGATCTTTTCATCAAAATCGACTCCAAGCTCCGCATTAAAAATCTCTATCAGTCGATCTACATCATAACCATATCCTTGTTTCCCCAAATTCCCTAAAAAGGAAAAATCTCTACGAATCGTTGTGGATTCGATATCTACAAACGTTGATAATTCTTTGGACATGATTCTTTGTACGCCATTCTTTTTTAGACGGCGCAGTGCTTTTAAATATAACGGATATCTCTGCAAGGTCGCTTTTGGTACTTTTTTAGTCGCCATGTCTAATCACTCCTACAAGTATTTTAGCATTTTTTTATGCTTTGTGAAGATGTTAACAAGTCTTTTAGAAAATTTTCTTTCGCTTCTTTTGTTTCTTCATGACACAACGATCCAATCTTTGACAGAGCGTATCTAAATCAGGATACAGTTTTTGAATCTGTTTCTCCATCAGGAAGCCGATTCCTTTTTGTTTACCAAAAAACCATACACCTCCATAAAAGGCGATAGATACCAGCCACCCGATCAAAAACGGAACTTGCAAGACCAGAACACTGAGAACTAAAATGGCAATCGTAACAGTCAGTAAAATCAATAAAAATACCCGCGTATATTCATATACCACATTTTGATAATACGATTTATGAGCTTTTAAAAATTCTTGTACCTCGCTATCCCCATCCGATGTAAACTCCAGATAACGCCAGTTCTCTTGTCTTTTTCGTTCATTTTTTAACTGCATGATCTGCTGCATGCGAAGGATACAAAAGTACATGCCTTTATGGTTTTCAAACCGTTGGTATTTTTTATAGTACAGCTCCAATGTCTTTAAATAATCGTTATCGGAAATCTTTTGATAGATCATTGATTCTACCAAAGCATCCAAACGCTCTGTCAAGACGTCTGAAAAGATCAGTACATTATCTTTAGAGCGTCTTTCCAGCGCTTTTAAAGCCCCTAAAAAATAATCAGCCATTTTCTTTTACATACGCCTGCAAAGCTTTAGAAATCTGATCCGGACATGATGTGCTCTTTATGCCACAAGTTACTCCTTCCAGATCCTCCATGACTTCCTTTACATCTCTTCCCTTTAACAGACGTCCGATTCCTTTCAAATTGCCATTGCATC
The DNA here is from genome assembly GCF_036552745.1 of Faecalicoccus sp. Classification (NCBI taxonomy): domain Bacteria; kingdom Bacillati; phylum Bacillota; class Erysipelotrichia; order Erysipelotrichales; family Erysipelotrichaceae; genus Faecalicoccus; species Faecalicoccus sp. Next base: position 917 of record NZ_JAXKBY010000061.1, on the reverse strand, counting down.
CGCCAATGGCTTCAAAAGACTGGATTACGCCATCTTGAATCTCAAAATGAAATTCACGAGAACATACACCTTGTGGTTTATAAACAAACATCATATACTTTTTCTTCCTTTCCATCGATTCATCATAAGCTGGCTCAAAGCGCCGATGCATAAGCCGCTTACAATAGACAATGCCAGTAAAACCGGCAAAAACAACTGCATAAAAAACTGTTGATAGATCCATGTCACCATCAAAACCTGGCCAATGCTGTGAAAGGCCGCACCTAGAACACTGATTCCTAAAATGGAAAACCAACCGGTTTTATAGCCAATGCTCATAGCGCATAATGCCAGAAAAGCGCCGCTTGCCGACAGCCAGAAAGAAACCGAAAACAAAGTTCCCTGTAAAAGACTTGCCAGAAAAACCCGCATGGCACTGACTAACCACATTGATTGGATACCGTACATCTTTAATACAAACAAAGCCGTGATATTGGCAAACCCGATCTTGAATCCGGGAATGATCCAGGAGGTAGGCAGAAAGCTTTCCAGTATCTGTAAAACAATCCCAATAGCACACAAAAAGGATAACTCTACAATTTTTTCTGTTTTCATTGTATCACCGTGTCTTCCTTTGTGTCACCTTCGATTTGAATGACTGTCTCATTGGGCAGGCATACGATCGGCACATTTGAATCCGAAACAAAGCCTTGTTTAGAACAAAGATGATGCGGACTGTTTTCCTGTGTTACACGTACCGCATGGTCTTTTACTTCGATGTTGACTTTGCCATTGGTTCCCTCTACGCTATATTGTCCATCCTGATTTAAGTCAATTGATAAAACCTTTTCTTCCTTGACATACACATCCGCCCTGTTGGCTTGTGTCGTATGTCCCAATAAAAAGAAAAGGCTTGAAAGGGATATCAACATCAAGAT
>NZ_JAXKBY010000060.1:0-5135 GCF_036552745.1 Faecalicoccus sp. | reverse complement strand
TTGTCTTTTCGTCATGCCTGTAAACGACAGATTCCGATCATACCAGTGATCATAAAGCCTGGACTTCATCAAAATCCAGGCTTTACTTTACTTTGTTTTTAAGTTAATACTTTTCTTGTAGCTTAACTTAATGACATTGGGCTTTGTCCTGCCTTTTTTTCATGATGAATAAAAAGTATAAAATTTTTGTAAAAAATCATAAATTTTGAATATCAAACTATTTACTTTGAAAGTCAAAGTAATTATAATACCTTCGTTAGATGTTTTGAATGTCAAAACAAATAGGAGGAAAAAGTTATGTTTGAAGAAATTAAAAAAGTATTGGTAGATGCGATCAATGTAGATGAAGAAGAGATCAAACCGGAAGCAAAATTAAATGATGATTTAGGAATTGATTCTTTGGCCGCTGTTGAATTGGCATTGGAACTGGAAAATGAATTCGATATCCGTATTGAAGATGAAGAACTGGCTAAATTGGAAACAGTTCAGGATGTTATGGATATCATTGAAGCAAAAAAGAAGTAAGTTAATAAACAATCAATGAGCTAAGCAAACTTGGCTCATTTTCAGTAAGGAGCGATGGATATGGAAACAAATCAGATCAGAGAAATCATTGAAATCTTTGAAGCTAGTGGACTTTCTCATATGGAACTGGAAGAAGGAAATCTGAAGATTCGTTTGGAAAAACCGGCTACACCTTCTATGAATGCACCGGTGACACAAATTGTGCACACCCCGATGCCAAAAGAGGTGGAGAAAGTCAAACCTGAAGAAAAGATTACGGTCAATTCGCCATTGGTAGGAACGTTCTATCGGGCAAAATCGCCTAAAGATAAACCTTATGTACAGGTAGGAGATCTCGTTCATGTTGGTGATGTGATTTGTATGGTCGAAGCCATGAAGACCATGAATGAGATTCAGTCGGATAAAGAGGGAACCGTCAAAGAAGTTCTGGTAGAAGATGGAGCGATGGTGGAATTTGATCAAGCCTTGATCGTATTGGGAGATATGGAATGATCCGCCGTTTACTGATCGCCAATCGAGGAGAGATTGCGGTTCGTATCCTTCGTGCCTGTAAGGAAATGGGCATTGAAACCGTCGTGGTGTATTCCAGTGCCGATAAAGAGTCATTGGCGGTACAGTTAGCCGATCAGGCAGTTTGTATCGGTCCTGCCATGGCTAAAGAAAGCTACCTGAATGTGCATATGATCTTACAGGCGGCTTGCTCAACGGGTTGTGATGCGATTCATCCTGGTTATGGCTTTTTAAGCGAGAATGCCAAATTTGCTCGTTTGGTTCAGGAATGTGACATGATCTTTGTCGGTCCCAGTCCACGCTTGATTGATTTGATGGGAGATAAAACACAGGCTCGAAAACGGATGAAGGAAGCCGGCGTACCGGTTGTTGAAGGCTGTGAGGATTCATTGACCAGCTTAAAACAGGCTAGATCCATGGCCGATTCCATCGGGTATCCGGTCATTATCAAGGCCAGACATGGCGGTGGCGGACGTGGTATGCGTATCGTTTATCAGGAAGATGAGCTGGAAAATGCGTATATCGAAGCCGAACAGGAAGCTAAAGCCTGCTTTGAAAACGATGAAGTGTATATGGAACGGTATGTACAAAATCCTAAACATATCGAAGTACAGCTGTTAGGCGATCATTATGGTCATGTGATTCACCTGTATGAAAGAGATTGTTCGTTTCAGAGAAAAAATCAAAAAATGATTGAGGAAGCACCTTGTTCCATCTTAAAGGAAGAAAATCGTCAACGTCTTCTACAAAGTGCCGTAAACGCCGCAAAGTCGATTGGTTATGATTCTGTGGGAACCATGGAGTTTTTGATGGACTCTCAGGGACATTTCTACTTTATGGAGATGAATACACGAATTCAGGTCGAGCATCCGGTAACGGAAGCCATTACCGGTATTGATCTTATCAAATGGCAGATTCGTGTGGCCGCCGGTCAAAAACTGACGATTCAACAGGAAGATGTTCACTGCAACGGCTATGCGATGGAATGTCGAATCAATGCCGAGGATGTAGCTCATGATTTTGCACCGAATCCCGGCCCTATTCAGTTTATGCATACACCGGGCGGCTTTGGTGTTCGTGTGGATACGGCTGTCTATAATGGCAGCGTGATTTCACCGTATTATGATTCGATGATCTTAAAGCTGATCGTGTTTGCCCCTACTCGTTTAGAGTGTATCAAAAAGATGCGGGCGGCTTTGGAAGAAACGATCATCGATGGTGTAAAAACAAATATTGAGTTTAATTATCTAGCATTATACCAGAAGGAATTTATCGAAGGCAGTCATCATATTGGCTATGCCCCGATCTTATTAGAAAGGTTGAAGGAAAATGGACAGTTTATTTAAGGAACGGAAAAAACGTCTGGATATCTTTCACCAGTGGCGTAAAAAACCGCAGCCCAAGGCCAAAGAGATTCCGGATCATGTTTTTATGACCTGTTCGCATTGTCATGCTTCTATTGCGACAATGGATCTGATTCAGGATCAATATGTCTGTCCGGTTTGTCATCATCCTTTTAAGATATCGGCTCGTGAACGGATTCGTCAGGTTGTCGATGAGAATACTTTTAAAGAAACGGAAGCGAAAATGATCAGTATGGATCCCGATCATTTCCCCGGCTATCAGGAAAAGTTGGAACGTATGCAACATCAAACGGGTATGCGGGAAGCTGTGATTACCGGAATCGGAAAGATTCAGGGACATCCGTGTGTGTTGGCAGTCATGGATTCCAATTTCTTTATGGGAAGTATGTCCGCTGCTGTTGGTGAAAAAATCACACGGGCCATTGAACTGGCCACCAAAAAGAAAGTGCCGGTCATCATCTTTTGTACCAGCGGTGGAGCGCGTATGCAGGAAGGGATTCTTTCGCTGGTGCAAATGGCTAAAACATCAGCCGCTTTAATGAAACATAGCGATGCCGGTTTACTATCCATTACCGTGTTGACCCATCCGACCACCGGCGGTGTCAGTGCCAGCTTTGCGATGTTAGGCGATATCATTTTAAGTGAGCCTTATGCCCTGGTTGGGTTTGCAGGCAAGCGTGTTATCGAAGATACGATCCATGAAAAGCTGCCAGAAAACTTTCAGACAGCTGAGTTTGTCTTGGAGAAGGGGTTTATCGATCGTATCGTACCTCGTGAAAAGATGAAGCAGGAATTGGGAATGTTGCTGGGATTTCATTCCGGAAGGAGTGCATCATGAATTTAAAGGAAGCACAAAAACAAATCAGTGAGATCAAAGCCCGTCAGATGGCATTGGATGAAAAAGATATTGATACCTGGCACCAGTACCAGAAACAAATTCGTAAGCTGGAACAGGAAACCATATTAACCCCCTGGGATCATGTGGAATTAGCGCGGCGTCCTGACCGCCCGAAAGCCCAGGATTATATAGAATTGTTGTTTGATGATTTTATGGAGCTGCATGGTGATAGAAGGAGCTTAGATGATCCGACCATGTTGGCAGGGATTGCCCGATTCCATGGCATCCCGGTTACGATACTTGCACAGTCCAAAGGGAAAACGGTGGAGGAAAATCTTCGCCAGCATTTTGGAATGCCACAACCCGAGGGCTACCGCAAGGCTCTTCGCCTGGCGAAACAGGCGGAGAAGTTTCACCGCCCTGTCATCACATTTGTCGACACGCCTGGTGCCTATCCGGGCAAGGAAGCCGAAGAAAAAGGACAGGCACAGGCTATTGCTGAATGTTTATACACTTTTTCCTCTATACAAACGCCTGTGATCTGTTTCGTGCTTTCTGAAGGTGGCAGTGGCGGTGCACTTGCGTTAAGTGTCGCAGATAAGATCTTTATGTTGGAATATGCAGTTTATTCGGTTCTTTCACCGGAAGGCTTTGCCTCGATTTTGTGGAAGGATGGATCGCGTGTAAAAGAAGCCTGTGATGTCATGAAGATGACAAGTGCAGATCTTTTGGAAAGAAAGGTCATCGATGCCATTGTTCCAGAACCATTCGGAGGAGCTGCTACCGATATTCATGGTGTGGCTGAAAAGATGGATCAGATGCTTCGTCAGGCACTGGAAGAAACACTGCATAGCAAGGTGCGTACTTTAGTGGATGCACGCTATGAAAAGTTTAGACGTTTAGGAGATGGCGCATGGAAAATGTCAAAATAGTAGGATGTGGCTATGCCAGAGCCTCTTCAAAAATAGAAAATGAAGCTTTAAAAAAAGCGGTGGATACCAGTGATGAATGGATCCAAACTCGTACCGGTATTGCTTCTCGCTATATCTCTGAAACAGAGAATACCAGTGACTTAGCTATACGTGCGGCGCAAAAAGCTATACAGAATGCGCAAATCAATACCTCACAGATTTCCATGATCATCGTGGCAACCTGTACACCGGATAACGTAACCCCTTCGGTTGCCTGTATTGTGCAGGAAGCATTAGGGTTAAATGATAAACCGGTCATGGCCTTTGACATCAATGCTGCCTGCAGTGGATTCTTGTTTGCCCTGCAATGTGCAGCTTCGATGCTTCAAAAGGGATATGCGTTAGTCATTGGAGCCGAAACTCTATCCAAGATCCTGGATTGGAGCGATCGCAATACGTGTGTATTGTTTGGAGATGGAGCCGGTGCGGTTTTGATACAAAGAACGCAGGATGGTTCTACAATGGATTTCTATGCTCGCTCTAAAGGCGATAAAGAACATGCGCTCTATTGTGCCGGACGATCTTTACAGCCGGATTTGGAGAATGTAGCACAGGATAAACCGTATTTATCCATGAATGGTCGTGAAGTCTTCCGCTTTGCGATTCAGGCGATGCCTGATGCGATTTATGGGGTGTTACAGGGACAGCCGGTAGAAGAGATGGATTTGATGATCCCACATCAGGCCAACATTCGCATTTTAGAATATGTCAGTAAGAAAATGAAATTCCCAATGGAGAAGATGTTTGTCAATCTGGATCAGTTTGGCAACACTTCGGCAGCCAGCGTGCCGATTGCGTTAGCACAGGCATGGGAAGAACACAAAATCAAAGAAAACATGGATCTGGTACTGGTCGGATTTGGAGCTGGGTTTACCTGGGCCGCCTGTAAGATCCATATCGAAGGAGGAAAACACCAATGATGATCAA
>NZ_JAXKBY010000059.1:0-2069 GCF_036552745.1 Faecalicoccus sp. | reverse complement strand
CGGTATCTTTATTAATATCACGCATCATCTCCATAGAGATTTTTGACATACGCGCTTCCGTATATCGCATGGCCGCTGCTCCATCTCCATCCAGAGAGCCAAAGTTACCATGTCCATCGACCAAAGGATAACGATAGGAGAAATCCTGGGCCATACGAACCATGGCATCATAAACCGCTGTATCCCCATGAGGGTGATACTTACCAATAACTTCACCAACGATACGAGCACTTTTTTTATGAGCTACACCACTGGTGATACCCAACATATTCATCGCATGTAAAATACGGCGATGAACCGGTTTCATACCGTCACGAACATCAGGTAAAGCACGTTGTACAATAACTGACATAGAGTAATCCAGGAAGGATTCACGCATCTCCTTGGATATTTCTACATCTTCTATGTAATCATATTGTTTATTTTCTTCCATAGAAACCTCCTAGTAATCCAGATTTGCGTAAACCGCATTTTCCTGTATAAATTCACGACGAGGATCGACATCTTCTCCCATCAACATAGAGAATACATTATCCGCTTCGACCGCATCATCAATCGTAACACGCTTTAAGATACGATGAGCCGGATCCATTGTTGTTTCCCACAACTGCTCTGCATCCATTTCTCCCAAACCTTTATAACGCTGTACTTTGTATCCATCTTTAAATTCTTCACGGAGCTTATCCATCTCCTGTTCCTTATAAGCATAAGCAATTTTCTTTCCTTTTTGTAACTTATATAAAGGTGGCTGGGCAATATAGACATATCCATTTTCAATGACCGGACGCATAAAGCGATATAAGAACGTCAACATCAACGTACAAATATGACTTCCATCGACATCGGCATCGGTCATGATAACGATCTTATGATAACGAAGATTATCTAAATTGACTTCATCCTGAATACCACAGCCAAAAGCCGTGATCATGCTGCGAATCTCCTGATTTTCAAAGATTCTATGTTGACGCGCCTTTTCTACGTTTAATATCTTTCCTCGAAGTGGCAAGATAGCCTGTGTTTTGGCATCACGCCCCTGTTTGGCACTTCCACCGGCTGAATCACCCTCGACAATAAAAATTTCACATTCACTGGCATCTTTGGAAGAGCAGTCTGTCAATTTTCCCGGCAGTGAACTAATACCATCCAATGCACTTTTTCTTCGTGTCAATTCACGTGCTTTTTTGGCAGCCAAACGTGCTTTAGAGGCAACGATGGCCTTTTCAACGATAGCCTTGGCATCATTTGGGTTTTCTAAAAAGAAACGTTTGATCTGTTCACCGGCAATATTCGATACGATCTTACGGACTTCACTGTTTCCCAGCTTTGTCTTTGTCTGACCTTCATACTGCGGATCCGGATGCTTGATGGAAATGATTGCCACCAAACCTTCTTTGACATCATCCTGTGATAAGGTTTCTTCCTTTTTCAATAAGTTATTTTCTTTGGCATAATTATTGATTACTCGCGTCAGTGCCATACGGAATCCATCTTCATGGAAACCACCTTCATGCGTATGAATGTTGTTACAGAACGAATAAATATTACTTTGATAGCCATCATTATACTGCAGGGCCACTTCAGCCAAAATCTGATCCTGTATACCATCGACATAGATGACATTATCACCTAGAGTTTTCTTACCCATATTTAAATATTGCACATATTCAATAATACCGCCTTCATATTTATAGTTTACACTTTGTCCATCTTCACTTCGTTCATCCTTTAAGGTTAAACGAATATCCTTATTTAAAAAGGCAAGCTGACGTAAACGAACATTCAGCGTATCAAAATCATAAGTCGTTGTTTCTTTAAAAATAGAAGGATCAGCCTTAAAACGAACCAATGTACCTGTTTCTTCCGTCTTTCCGATGATTTTTAAAGGTTCTACCGTATTTCCGCCGTTTTCAAATCGAATAAAATAAATATTTCCATTTTGATACACCGTAACTTCCAGCCATTCGCTCAATGCGTTTACAACACTGGCACCAACACCATGAAGTCCACCGGATACCTTATAAGCGCCGCCACCGAATTTACCACCGGCATGAAGGACGGTCATAATT
>NZ_JAXKBY010000058.1:0-5353 GCF_036552745.1 Faecalicoccus sp. | reverse complement strand
TGTATGGTCTATGTTGTTTGAAGATGGGGGAAAGAAAGTCGGAAAGCTGGAGAAGATCGGTAAGACCAATCGTACCGGAAGTACTGTACAGTTCTTACCGGATCCTCACATCTTTAAACAAAATCGCTTTTCCTTCTCTAAGATTTGTGAACGTGCGCAGGAAGATGCTTTCCTTTTAGAAGGCTTAGAGATGAAAGTGACCGATCTTCGAAAAGAAAAACGGGAAATGGTCTATCAGTATGAAAATGGCTTACAGGCTTTTATCGAGGAAATTGATAAAGATCATACACCGATGCACGATCCAATCAGTTTTGAAGGCAACAATAATGGCATACAAGTGCGTGGTTGTTTTCAATATACTGATGATTATCAGGAAAATGTTTTTAGCTTTACCAACATGGTTCGAACACGGGATGGCGGAAGTCATGAAACCGGTGCGAAACAAGCTTTTACCAAAGTGTTCAACGAATATGCCCGTAAAAACGGTTTCTTAAAAGAGAAGGATAAAAGTTTTGATGGCAGTGATGTTCGGGAAGGCTTAACGCTTGTCATCAATCTGACAATTCCGGAAAATCTTCTTCAGTTTGAAGGACAGACAAAAGAGAAATTGGGAACACCGGAGGCAAAATCAGCTACGGATGCGATCGTGAGTGAGAATTTACGCTATTTCTTAGAAGAGAATAAAGAAACGGCACAGGCGCTAGTGCGAAAAATTGTAAAGGCGGCCAATGCGCGTAATGCGGCTCGCAAGGCCAGAGAGGAAGCGCGTAAAGGCAAAGGCAAACAGAAGGCAGAAAGAGTATTGTCCGGAAAGCTTGCCAGTGCGCAAAGCAAGGATGCCCGAAGAAAGGAGCTGTACCTTGTCGAAGGTGATTCGGCCGGGGGTAGTGCCAAACAAGGTAGAGATTCAAAATATCAGGCCATCCTGCCATTAAGAGGAAAGGTATTAAATACCGAAAAGGCATCTTTGGAAAACATTGAGAAAAATGAAGAATTGAATACGATCATTCATGCCCTGGGAGCCGGTGTCGGAAAAGATTTTACCGCCGAAGATTCCAATTACTATAAGGTCATCATCATGACCGATGCGGATGATGATGGGGCACATATTCAAAATCTATTGTTGACATTCTTTTATCGCTATATGAGAGATTTGATCGATAAGGAAATGTTATATATCGCCTTGCCGCCTTTATATCGGATTGCCAAAGGAAAGAATGAGTATTATCTATATACCGACGAGGAACTGGATGAAAAGAAAAAAGAGCTGAAAAACGGCTATACCATTACTCGTTACAAGGGGCTTGGTGAAATGAATGCCACGCAGTTATGGGATACGACCATGAATCCGGCTACGCGTACCTTGATTTGTGTGACGATAGAAAATGCGGTCATGGCTGAGCGTCGTGTCCATGAACTGATGGGAGATAAAGCCGAGCTTCGTCGTAACTGGATCGAAGACAATGTCGTATTTACATTGGAGGATGATTATGTAAAGGAGGTACGCCATGACTAAGGCAAATACAGTGGAAGAACATCATATCTTAAAAAATTCACTGGAAGATATCATGGCGGATCGCTTTGCCCGATATTCCAAATACATCATTCAGGAGCGTGCCCTGCCCGATGCCAGGGATGGTTTAAAGCCGGTGCAGAGACGTATTTTATATGCGATGTATGAAGATGGAAACACCTACAATAAGCCTTATCGCAAAAGTGCCAAAACTGTCGGTAACGTCATCGGTAATTACCACCCGCATGGGGATAGTTCCGTGTATGACGCGATGGTACGATTATCACAATCTTGGAAAATTGCCGATCCTTTGATCGATATGCAGGGAAATAACGGTTCTATTGACGATGATCCGGCGGCTGCGATGCGATACACGGAAGCTAGACTTTCCAAACTTTCGGATTATTTGTTGCAGGATATTGAAAAGGATACGGTAGAATGGGCGCCCAACTTTTCCGATGAAAAGATGGAACCGACAGTCTTGCCGGCTCGTTATCCCAACTTGCTGGTCAATGGAATTACCGGTATTGCCGCTGGTTATGCGACCAATATACCGCCACATAATTTAAATGAAGTTGTCGAAGCAGCGATTTATCGTATCCAGCATCCACAATGTGATCTACATGAGCTGATGCAGATTGTAAAAGGGCCCGATTTTCCAACCGGCGGTATCGTTATGGGGATTGACGGTATCAGTGAAGCTTTTTCCAAAGGTAAAGGAAAAGTCATGATTCGATCTAAGGTACATGTGGAACAGACACGAACAATCAAACAACTGGTTGTTACCGAAATTCCATATGAAGTGATCAAAAGTCAGCTGGTCAAGAAGATCGATGATATTCGAATCAATAAAAAAGTCGATGGTATCTTAGATGTACGTGATGAAAGTGATCGTAATGGATTGCGCATTGTCATCGACTTAAAGAAAGATTGTGCCGATGAAACGATCTTGAATTATCTTTATAAGAATACCGATCTTCAGATTTCTTATAACTATAATGTGATTGCCATTGTCAATAAGGCGCCGGTATTGATGTCTTTGCCGATGGCGCTGGATGCCTTTATTCAACATCGGGAAGATGTAGTTTTAAGGCGAAGTCATTATGATTTAAAGGCTAAAAAGGAACGAGCGCATATCTTGGAAGGCTTGATCAAAGCGGTTAGTGTCATGGATGAGATCATTTCTATCATTCGCTCTTCTAAAGATAAGGCCGATGCCAAAAATAATCTGATTTCTCGCTTTGGCTTTTCCAAAGAACAGGCAGAAGCCATTGTCATCATGCGTTTATATCGTTTGACACATACGGATATTAAAGAATTGCAGGATGAATACGATGCGCTTTTAAAGGATATTCAACGTTTGGAAGGTATCGTATCGGATAAGAAAAAGCTGCATGCATTGCTTGTCAAAGAATTAAAAGAAGTCAATACGACTTTTAAGACCGAAAGACGCAGTGAGATTCAAAAGGATATTCAAGAGATCGTCATTGATGAAAAAGCTATGATTGCGGATGAACAAGTCATGGTGACAATGACACATGATGGGTATGTTAAACGTGTCAGTCTGCGTTCTTACAATGCGTCACCGGATAGCCTGAGTGGTCATAAGGATGGCGATTTTATCGTATGCAGCGGACAGGCCAGCACCTTACAGACACTCTTGTTTTTTACCAATCGCGGAACCTATGGGTATTTAACGGTCTATACCTTGGAAGAAGCCAAGTGGAAGGATCTGGGAAAACATATCAGCAGTTATTTGAAAATCGATTCTTCGGAAAAAATCGTTCAGGCCTATTTGATCGATCATTTTGATAAACATGTAGAGATGGTCTTTGCCTCGGCTTTAGGAATGATCAAGCGAACTTCTTTAAAAGATCTGCAGGTTTCTCGTGCCAATAAAACGATGGTCTGCATGAAAGTTGGATCAGCCGATGAAATGATTTCGGCAAAAGCATCCATGACACAATCTGATCAGATCGTGTTGGTGACAAAAAATGGTTTTGGTTTGACGTATCCGGTTGAACAAGTACCGCAGGTATCGGCAAAATCCAAAGGTGTTAAATCAATCAATCTGACAAGGGACGATTGTGTGGAAGATATGCTTGTCTGTCGTGACTTGCAGGGACAAATTCTATTTATGACAAGCGAAGGGCAGATGAAACGTGTCAAGATGGATCAGATTGCCCAGTTTAATCGACCGGCTAAAGGAAACCGCATTTGTAAGCTGATCAAATCAAATCCAAGTCATCTATATAAAATGAAGGAGATTCGTGATCTACAAAAGGAAATCGTGCTGGAAAGTGAAGAGCTTCTTCGCTTTGTACCGGCATCCATTTCTTTGATGTCGGTAGAATCAACGTTCTCGAATCCATTTGGCAAGTTGGAAGCTTATACGATTCCCGAAATCCTGGATCGTATTGAGGAAGGAAACTGGTCAGAGGAAGAAAGTGAACAGCTTTCACTTTTTGAGGTATAAGCATGTCCAGAAAAAATGCGAGTGCCATCTGTATCTTGGTGGCAGCCATCTGGGGCGGTGGTTTCATTGCGACCGATGCCGCTTTGGCCACCTTTGATCCGTTTACCGTTTTATTGATTCGCTTTTTAGGTGCCAGTCTTGTGTGCTGGCTCATAGTAGGAATTCAAAAAATACGCATTACCAAAGCCGGTGTATTAAAAGGGGCTTTATCAGGTATTTTCTTGTATTTGGCCTTTGCCTTTCAAACCTTTGGTTTAGATATGACCAATACAGGTCAAAATGCTTTTTTAACGGCGGTCAATGTGGTCATGGTACCTTATATCGCCTGGCTCATCTTTAAGAAAAGACCACAGTTCATGCAGGTATTTGCCAGCTTGATCTGTCTGATTGGTCTTGGATGTCTTTCTCTATCAAAGGGGCAGTTTCACTTTTCTTTTGGAGATGGTTTATCACTGATGTGTGCCTTCTTTTTTGCTTGTCACTTTATCTCTTTGGAGTATTCGACAAAAGGACAGGATGTGCGACTTATCAATGCGGTTCAAATGTCAGTGGCTGCATTAGTGTCTATTCCAGGTGCCTTATGTTTGGAAGCGATGCCTTCACACATCTCCTCGATGGCCATTTTCAGCTGCCTTTATATGATTTTGATTGCCACATGGCTTGCATTTCAATTACAAACTCTGGCGCAAAAATATATCGATTCTTCCAGTGCCAGTGTGCTTCTTTGTACAGAATCTTTATTTGCCAATATTTTTGGATTTGCATTGTTGCACGAAGAAAAGACGTGGATCATGATCCTTGGTGGTTTATTGATTTTTCTGTCGGTTATCTTAGTAGAAGGGGAATCTCTGTTTGATAAAAATAGAATTTTCAAACGGTTGTCAAAAGAATAAAAAAATAGTAATATAAAGTATGTAAATAGTGAGGATGGATTAAATATGGATTGGTTAAGTACAATACTTTACACCTTAGTTGGGGTTGTTATTGGCGGGATTTTAGGTTTTTATTTCACAAAGAAAAAGTTTGAAAAAGAATTAAAGGAAAATCCACCGATCAATGAAAAGATGATTCGTGCTATGTTCTTACAAATGGGTCGTAAACCTAGTGAAGCGCAGATTCGTCAGATCATGAAATCAGTTAACCAAAACAGATAGCGAAGAGGAAACTCTTCGTTTTTCTTTTATGCAAATAATATGTGATAATGATGATGGTAATAGGGGAATATGGGAAAATTTGTGAATAACTATTGCGAAATCGCTTTAATTTTCTTAAAATAAGGATGAATTGCACATAGCGGTAAAATGGTGCGCGTGTAGCGCACCATCGGTGTGTCCGTAGCGGCCGACCGGTTTAAGATTTTGTAT
>NZ_JAXKBY010000057.1:0-2016 GCF_036552745.1 Faecalicoccus sp. | reverse complement strand
TCACGATACAATGCCCAAGGACTGGATACTGGCCTCTTTGCTCCAAGAGTTACCAGGTTGGGAGTTTCACCCAACTATATCAACTGCACCGAACTGGCGCACCATAAGATTCCTCCTAACGTACGTAGGCTTTGATCAATTTAATTTCCTCATTCTCACTTTCGCCATAAGGTCGAATCGTGTAGGCTCCTACCTGAGCCGGAATGATGAAGGTTTCGGCATAATGCACGACAAATGGTTCAAAGGCATGATCCGGACTTTCCACGATTGCCTCTTTGCCATCAATTAAGTTTAACACATGAACTGTTCCCTGTGTATCATGATTTGTAATATGATCCGTTGTATAACGTCTGGTTTCAATAAATTCCAGGGCATGAAGGCCGGTATGCTCCACCTTACAATCGTTTGCTTCTTCTTTGACTTCATAAACCGCATTGACCAGATTCTCTTTGACCCAAGGAGTTGTACGATACCATTGAATAACTTCTTTACCATGCTCTACATGAACCGGACGTGGTTTTCCATCCAATCCTAAACGCTCCCAATCCCAAAGCTTGAAAGTAAAGATATAAGGTGTAGCACTGATTTCCAGGACCATCGCATTGTTTCCGGAACAATGACAAGTACCGGCCGGAATTAAGAAATGATCATGTTTTTTTGCCGGAAATTTGTTGATGTATTTTTCGGCATCAAATACGATTTCTCCCTTTTGCGCTTTACGCAGATCTTCGATCATCTGTTCTTTCATCTGTTCTTTATCGATGTTTTCTTTTAACCCCAGATAAACGCAGGCGCCTTCACCGGCATCTAAGATATAGTAGCTTTCATCCTGTGTATAAGTCATTCCAAAATTCTTTTTGATATATTCTGTGACCGGATGTACCTGTAAAGAAAGATTTTGACCACCCATCGTATCCAAAAAGTCAAAACGAATTGGGAATTCTGCCCCAAACCGAGCATAAATTTGTTCCCCTAACAGTGCCTTTGGCTGATACAACACCAAATCCATACACGGCAGTTCTACGACAACACCATCATAATCAAAAAGAATGCTGTTTTCTTCCGGTACACCATCAAAACTCCATGCGAAATTCTTTTGTTTCTTATCCAGATGACAAACTTCTTTCATCCATTGTCCGCCCCATACACCTGGATCAAAATAAGGAACGGTTCTAAACGGTCTCGTAGCCAATTGTGCCAGACTGTCACAGAATGCTTGTCCGGTAATCATCTTTGGATCATTCTGTTTATTCGTATCTATGACATAATCGAATTTTTCAAAAAGTCTTGCCTTATGTTTATCCGCAATACGCCATTCAATAAAATAAGCTCTTTTATACTTACGTAAAATATCTTCATCCGGATTGTTGGTTTTATAATTGGTCATCCCTTTTCGATAACGCAGCTGAATTTCCCATCTAGCCATATCAAAATACACCAGAATATCACCAGTCGTCACTAAAGAGGCCCCTACACCATATACGATGGTCAAACCGTTGGCTTGTTGCACCTTTTCCTGAGCTTCCTTCAATTTATCTTCATCGATAAAATCTATAAAATCGCCGTAATACATCTTTCCGAACACACGATCCTCTGTTAGATGGTATTTCATCTGTTCTGTAATGACGGCTTCTTCCTTAAATAAATCATAGCTGGCAATCAAACAAGAAGCATCAAAACGATGAATCAGCTGCATCACTTCTTCTTCATCAACACCTGGGTAATAATCAAATACCAATGTATCATTCTCTTTGATCTTGGAAGACAATTCCTCATAGATCGCATCGTAGCCGCGAATGGCCTTATGATTTTTTATTTTCGTTTTTGGAAACTTGTCATATTTTGATTCAAAATTTAAATAGCTCATCTTAATTATTCTGGTATATTGTAATTGACTCATCTAACTGGTCATCTACAATATACTTCTCCTTTCTTTCAACCTTTTATAACCGTGGTTGAAGACGGTTTTGGTAATTTGTAAAATTGAATATGTGAATGTGGATTTGTATTTTTTTC
>NZ_JAXKBY010000056.1:0-4691 GCF_036552745.1 Faecalicoccus sp. | reverse complement strand
TACGCAAACTGTTCAACTCATCGAGGATCATCAAACCGGAACACCGGTTGAAGAAACCGAAGAGGAAGATGGTATCGAATGGATCATGCTGCTGCCGATCTTTGCAATCTTACTAGGCGCCATCTATTTATCTACACAAAGAAAGACAAGATCAGGTTCTACCTTATATATGGTTCCCGGGCAGAAAACGACCTTAAACATCAAAGGTTATGATTTTGAAGCCGAAAGCATTCTGGTATCCAGTCAGGATCCTAGTGTTGTCAGCGTACAACCTAACGGCGAAATTCAAGCTCATAAAACCGGAAAAACAAAGATTTTTCTTCAAAAGACCGGTTCTCTACAAAAAGATTATGTGTTGATCATTGTTTCCCGTAAAGATCATTCTTCTCGAAACAATGAAGATGAGCTTTTAGAAGCCCTGCTTTGGGGCAGTATCTTATCCGGTTCCAGACGAAGACATTATGGAGGCGGCTTTGGTAACGGCTTGGGATCCGGTGGTTTTGGCGGATTCTCCGGAGGCGGCGGTGGTTCAAGCCGTGGTGGTGGAGCCGGCGGAAGCTGGTAAAATATAGAAATGAGGTTATCATGAATACAAAGAAAAAAATCCCCGGATGGGGCATCGTACTAATCGTAATTGGTGTGGTTGTCGTACTGGCTGGTGCTTTATTGATCGGTCCTTACAACAATATGGTGACACTAGAAGAAAATGTGACAACCAGACAGGCAAATATTCAAAGCTCCCTACAATCTCGTTTGGATAAGATCAACGAGCTGATGCCAAGTGTACAAGGTGCCATGGATCATGAAAGCGAAGTCTATCAGGAGATTGCCGCACTGCGCAGCGGAACAAAGGGTATTTCCGTAGATAAAGACGGAAATATGACCATCGATTCCAGTGCTTCGACATCCGATCTGGAAAGTGCAGATGCCGCCAGTTCACAAATCATTCGTTACATTCACATTGCCATGGAAGCCTATCCAGAACTTGGCAGTACACAACTCATGTCCGATTTTATGACCAGTGTGGAAGGTATTGAAAATCGATTAAGTGTAGCTCGTGAAGAATACAACGAAGCGGTTCAAGAGTACAATACAACAATTCGAAAATTCCCAAATAATATCATTTCCGGCATGATGGGCTTTAATACGATGGATAAATATCAGGCATCCCAAGAGGCACAAAGCGCACCGGAAGTCAATTTTGATTAAAGAAAAGGCTGCTTATCTTGCACAAGCAGTCTTTTCTTCACTCTAGATCTTAGATTCAATTATATGCAAACACAGTCTTCTTTTTATGCTTTCCATGCTTTTGCCATATTCTCTTCAACTATAAAGAAAGGGGCCGGTCCACAATCCAACAAGATTGTATGAAACTCTTTTTCATTATAATCAGACTTTAACGTATTTTTAGCTCTTTCTTTTAAATCCATGATTTGTTCATAACCCGTATAGTATGGTTCAAAGGCACAAGGTGTATATAACAGCTGTTTGTATTGTTTCTCATCGATCGTAATGCCATAGTTTTCTTCAATCTCTTTTTGACATTTTTCCTGATCCCAATTGTAATAATGAATTCCAATATCAGCCAAGACCAATGCATCATAAATCACCAACATATATTCACTATAAGCTTTTAATTGTTTTGGTTTGATGCCTTTTAAATAGCGCAGGCTGTAGTGCTGTGCATACATCGCATAGCCTTCCTGATAAGCACTGCTGGCCAGGATAGACCAACGAAGTGGTTCACTGATATGTTCCTGTGCGTAGTTATATTGATACATATGTCCCGGCATACCTTCATGAGCAACCGTCATATATGTATCAATGGCTTTCATATTGTTGTTATTGGGATTGACACGCAGCTGTCCTTTTAGATCCCCATCAATCTCCGGAATTTGAAAATAAGCAGCCACTCCATTATCGCTGGCAACATCTTCTTCCATATCTTTGATTTCATACTCTAATGATCCCACCTTTGGAAAATCATCAAACATCTGATCTTGAATATCATCTAACATCTGTTCATAGCTTGTATAATTCGTAGAGGTAAAAAGAAAACTCATGTCTGAATCGGCATTCTCAATAAATGTCTGCAGATGCTCTTTACAAGCCGTATCCATCAAATCTTCCACTTCAATCACTTCCATATCAGAGCCTGTGTTATTCTTCATCAACAGTGAATAATATTCTTTTCCAACATCAAAGGAAGCAAGACCATTTGGATGATTATTACCGTTTTGTTTGAGATCCGACATCGCCGTTTTGATCAATTGATACGCCTGTAAATAAGAATCGGAAAATGCCTGTTCCAGCTCTTGTTTATAAGCTTTTGTTTGATTGCTATTCAAATCCAATGCATCGACTTGATCCTGTAATCCTTTTAAAACCGAACTCTCTACGCCCTTATCCAAAATCTTTTCACAATATGATAAGATCGAATCAAAATCTAAACACAGATATCCCTTTTCATTTTGAGTGTATGTATAATCTATAGCACTTTGCGTATAATCATCCACATCCTGTATCATCAAAATCAAATCTTTTAATTCTTGTTCACTATCAAAAGTCCAGTCCGCAAAGATAGTAGGAAACGATACATGAATCCCGGTCATCGGTGAAAATGCCGAAGCGATATAGTCAAATTTAGGATCACTAAATTCTTTTGAACATTCCATATTATAAGTAAAGATATCATAGGTATCTTGTTGTTGATCGGTTAACTGTTCATAATCAAATGCCTGTAGCTGATCAAGCGTTTCCTGAATCTCTTTTCGATCTTCCTCCATACTGGTGGTATCCATACGACCAAATGTCTTTTCTACCGTTTCAGTATCAATATCATAGGTCTCAGGATCTTTTAAATACGAATGAAGTGTATAATAATCCGATTCCAGTGTTTCCACTAATTGATCTTTTAGAAAGTCATTAAATTCTTCCTGGTATTCCGTCAATTCTTCTTCCGGCTCTTCTTTATAAGCTGCCTTATTCGATGATGAACAACCGCTCAACAACACGACAAAACAAAGTAATAAAATCCCAATCTTTTTTGGCATATTTTTATTGTCCTTTCTGATTCAAGTGTATCAGAAATCCTATGACTTCTCTACAATGTATAAGAAAAGCCTGGCCAAATCACGACAATTCAGCCAGGCTATTATTTAAACTATTATAGATCGGAATATAAATCAGTGGAGTACACGCCTTCTTCAATCAGCTTCTTAAAGCTTTTGACTACTTCCGGTTTATCTTCTTTATACGTGACTCCAAACCATTTATCATGGGTTTCCAAAACTTTTACCGTACATTTGTTTTCTCTGAGTAAGCTTCCAATTAAAGTCGGAAGTAAGTATTCTGCTTTTAATGGATTGTTGACCACATCTTCTTTAAAGAAAGTGATAAAATGTTTTTCTAGAACATCTAAGAAAGCAGGATCTTGTCCAACTTTAGCCGGAAAGCCCCAGAAGTTCATCGACACATAGGAATTGATATCAAGTTCTGTATCATTGGTTTTTGCTTTGAGTACACCATCTTCCACTACTTTTACGATGTTTGACGTTTCCACAACATCGATGACATGGGTATGTCCCTGTTCCACTTTGCAGACACCACGTGTGACTCCACCATTATCGGATAAGGTATTCTTTAAGATAAAGCCGGCCATCGCATAAGCAGTATCTTCATGATCCATAATTAACCAGTCATGTAGTTTCTGAAAGGCCTCTTTTCCATAATAGTCATCCGCATTGATCACCGCAAATGGCTCATGGATCAACTCCTTAGCTGCCAAGACAGCCTGCCCGGTTCCCCATGGTTTCGTTCTTTCACTTGGAAAACTAAAACCTGTTGGAATATCGTGAATATCCTGGAAGACATAGCCAACTTCTACATGCATCTTTTGGGCAATGGTTTCTACACGATTGCCGATTCTTTCTTTAAAGTCTTCTTCAATATCTTTTCGAATGACAAAGATGATCTTATTAAAACCGGCCTGTATCGCATCATGAATGGAATAATCCATGATGATCTCATCGTTGAATCCTACCGGTTCTAACTGTTTGATACCGCCGCCAAATCGACTTCCGATGCCGGCCGCCATGATCAATAATGTTGTGTTTCTCATAATTTGATTCCTTTCACTGCATAAAAAAAGAATATTCTTCAACCTCATTAAGAGTATATCGAAACATCCATCAAAACGCAAAAAATGATTTCTACTTTTTCGTTACACTAAAACTCCAGTAATAGCCCCGCTTCTGCATACGTCGAATATATTTTTCTTCGATGGGTGATTTACCCACCATCTTAGAAATACGGGAAGCATACACAATCAGTGATTCTCTTGTCACTTCATGATGATACATCCGTAACAAATCTAATAACTCAATATCCGAAATCACTTCTTTTTGATTTGATACCAGCATCTGTAAAATCAAGAATTCATGTTCATGCACATTTAATAACTTCTTATCTTTATATGCCAGTTTCTTTTCAAAATCGATCTTGATATCTCCCGATCGTATCGTCTTATTTTCAAAGGCTTTAAAGTTTTCAAAATGATCTTCATTGGAACTCAATGTCATTAAGTTAAGCTACAAGAAAAGTATTAACTTAAAAACAAAGTAAAGTAAAGCCTGGATTTTGATGAAGTCCAGGCTTTATGATCACTGGTATGATCGGAATCTGTCGTTTAC
>NZ_JAXKBY010000055.1:0-6981 GCF_036552745.1 Faecalicoccus sp. | reverse complement strand
TATGTATATAAAGAGGGCTAGAGCCATAAAATATATTTTGAACTCTCCATATTGGACATAGCAAACTTACTTTAGGTTGTGTATCGAATGTATAGACATTTAATTGAAAAACGTTCAAGAATTATGAAAATTATTTGAAAGGTTTTTCATAAAATAGGAAACATATGAAAATAATTTCAATTTATGCTTGTAAAAAATTAAATTGTATTCTAATATATACACATGTTCACAAAATGAACACAACTTAGGAGGGTTCGATATGAAAAAATTATTGTCGGTACTGATGGCTGGGACAATGGCCTTGTCATTAGCTGCCTGTGGATCCGGTTCTGGCGGAGCCAATACGTTTACATTTGCCAGTGAACTGGATATCAAGAACTTAGATTCTTGTGATGCAGATGACGGAACGTCTTTTAACGCCATGCATGCGGTCATCGATGGTTTGATGGGCTTGGATGAGGATGGAAACATTGCCAATGCCATTGCCGAAGAACACACGGTGAGCGATGATGGTTTGACACATACGTTCAAGCTGCGTGATGCCAAATGGTCTAATGGAGAACCGGTTACAGCACAGGACTTCGTGTATGCCTGGCAGCGTATCATTAAAAACGTTGGAAATTATGCCTATATGATGGGATCCGATGGTGCACACATTACCGGTGCTGATGAATTAATTGCCAAAACAGGAAACGGTGAAGAGCTGACACAGGAAGATTTGGACACTCTGGGAGCAAAAGCCGAAGATGATAAAACATTGGTTGTGACTTTAACAAGTCCGGTATCCTATTTTGAAGAGTTGATGACATTCCCTTGTTATTACCCAATTAACGAAAAATTTGCGGAAGAGCAGGGTGATGGATATGCCAAGAGTGCGGAAGCTATTCTTTCCAATGGTGCTTTCGTGATGGAATCTTGGACACCGGGTTCAACGGCAACTTTTGTGAAGAATGAAGATTACTGGAATGCCGATCAGGTTAAACTGGATAAATTAGTGATGAACCTGGTACAGGAACCTACAGTTGCGGCACAGAACTTTGACAGTGGCAGCAACGACTTTGCACCGATCAACTCGGATCTGGTAGATCAGTATAAAGATGATGATGCCTTTATTACCTTTAAGGAAGGGTATTTGTTCTATCTGCAACCAAACTTCCAAAATACCGATCTGCAAAATTTGAATTTGCGTAAGGCTCTATCTTTAGCGATTGATCGTGAAGACTTCGCAACAAATGTATTAAAGGATGGTTCGATTGAGGCCAACGGATTTGTACCGGAAGATTTATCAATCGGTCCAAATGGTCAGGATTTCCGTGACGATGCCAAAGACTTCACAACTTATGATTTAGAAGCAGCACAGGCCGCTTTGGATCAGGCTTTACAGGAATTAGGTAAATCAGAAATTACTTTGAAATTGATGTATGGTACGGATGAAAGTCCAATGGATACGATGGCTACGTATTTACAAAATGCCTTTACCAAACTGGGTGGCTTAAATATTGAAATGGTCGCAACTACAAAACAAGACCGTATCTATGTAAAACAGGCCAATGGTGATTTTGATATTTCTTGTACACGTTGGGGTCCGGATTACGGAGATGCGACAACATATCTGAACTTGATGAAATCAGATAACGTCAACAACTATGGTAAATGGGTAAATGCGGATTATGACGCACTTATGGCTCAGATTTCTACCGAAGCGAATGTCGAAACTCGTTGGAATCTGATGTTGCAGGCAGAAGAGATGGCCATGAATGATTATGTCAACATTCCGGTATTCCAGAAAGGAACATCAGCGTTAGAGAATCCGTCTGTAAAAGGATTGGTATTCCGTCCGGTTGGTGTACCATATACATTCAACTATGTATCAAAAGAAGCTTAGTAAGAATTTGAGTTGAATTTTAGTATATAAACACAATATGGTTCAACACTATATTGTGTTTATTTTTTGAAAAAGGAGGTTATTATGTCAAAATCGACAGTTCGTTATATACTGCAGCGTTTGGCGATTTCTCTGGTCACTTTATTTGTGATCCTTGTCGTTTTATTCTGCATGGTTCGCTTTCTTCCTGGATCTCCTATCAACAACGAACATTTAAGTGAGGCACAACGTGCCGCTATTGAGGCAAGCTATGGTTTGAATCTTCCTTTACCCCAGCAGTTTGTCAAATATGTGGGCGGTATGCTGACGGGTGACTTTGGTGTTTCCATGAACTTGTATAAAGACATGCAGGTTTCTTCGTTAGTAGGAACAGCTGCACCGATTTCGTTCTTTTTAGGACTTTGTGCCTGTATCTTAGGTACCATCGTAGGAATTTTCTTAGGCGTTGTCGCTGCCTTGAATAAGAATACGATCTGGGATACATTGACAACGGTTTTATCGGTAATCGGTGTATCTATTCCATCATTTGTGTTTGCGATGTTGATCCTGATCATTTTTGGTAGCAATCTTCATATCTTACCAACGATGTATTCTTCTACTCAGCCGATTTATTCGGCCATTATGCCGATCATCGCCTTGTCGATGAGCGTAATTGCCAATGTAGCACGTTTTACGCGAACAGAGATGATTTCCGTATTAAATTCCGATTATATTATGTTGGCTAAGGCGAAAGGTCTTTCTCGCAAAGATATTATCTTTAAACATGCTCTACGAAATACTCTGATTCCGATCATTACGATCTTAGGACCGATCTTAGTCAATTTGATGACAGGAACCATGGTCGTTGAAAAGGTCTGCAGTGTTCCGGGATTAGGTAAATTATTGATCAACAGTATTCAGGCTTCCGATTACAATGTGATTTTAGCCTGTGCCTTCTTATATGCTGCTATGTATATCCTCATGATGTTGGTCATTGATGTTTCTTATGGCATCATTGATCCACGAATTCGTTTAGGAAAGGATGAGTAATATGACAGAAATGCAAGCTTTACAAGAAATGAAATTTCAACCTAAAGACTTTGAATTTGCGCATGAAAGTCAAGAACTGGAAAAAGATGAAGTCATGCCGGCTCGTTCTGCCTGGAAGGATTCTGTCAGTCTGTTTGTGCGAAATAAAGGAGCCGTTATCGGTATCGTCTGTATCGCATTGATTACGATCTTTGCAATCGTGGCACCGATGTTGTCCGGCTGGAAATATGATGCGATCGATACTTCTTTACAGAATATCGCACCGGGCGCCCAGCACTGGTTTGGTACAGATAACTATGGACGTGACTTATGGGTACGCTTATGGCAGGGAACACGAATTTCCTTGTTTGTGGCAGTAGCAGCCATCTTTATTGATGTAGTCATCGGTGTGACCTATGGAATGATCTCCGGCTATTTTGGCGGTAAGGTGGATTCTGTGATGCAGCGTATTCAGGAGGTTATCAACTCTATTCCAACATTAGTTATCTTAACGATCCTTTTGATGGTGATGAAATCCAGCTTATTTACGATCATTCTGGCTTTGTCCTTTACTGAATGGATCGGTATGAGTCGTATTACTCGTGCCCAGGTCTTAAAGACCAAAGAGGAAGAATTTGTTCTGGCTTCCCGTACTTTAGGGGCCGGCAGCTTCTTTATCATCTTTAAGGAAATTTTACCGAATATTTACTCACAGATGATCATCATGGTCATGATGTCGATTCCAAATGCGATCTTCTATGAAGCGTATTTGTCCTTTGTCGGCTTGGGCTTACCGATTCCGGAGGCCTCTTTAGGTACATTGATCAACGATGGTTTTAATACTTTAACGATCTATCCGTTCCAGATGATCATTCCGGTAGTGGTGTTCTCCATTCTGATGTTGAGCTTTAACCTGGTCGGTGATGGATTACGCGATGCGTTAGATCCAACGATGAAGGAGATGTAATCGTATGAAAGAAAATAGAGAAAGAATTTTAAAGATACGTGATTTGAATATCTCATTTAAAACGACCGGTGGTAAAGTCCATGCGGTTCGTGGTGTGAATTTGGATTTATATAAAGGAGAAACCATTGCGATCGTAGGGGAATCCGGTTCCGGTAAATCTGTAACGACAAAAGCGGTTATGGGACTGTTGGCCAATAATGGTTCCATTGATTCCGGATCGATCGAATATCACTGGAATGATGAATATACCGGTGAACCAAAGACCGTTGATATTTGTCAGTTGAACGAAAAAGAATTACAGTCTGAAATTCGTGGGCGTAAGATCGCCATGGTGTTTCAGGACCCGATGACTTCATTAAATCCAACTATGACCATCGGTAAGCAAATCATGGAGCCGATGATGTATCACTATAAAAAGTCAAAACAGGAAGCCTACGCCAAAGCTTTAGAGCTTTTAGAGTTGGTAGGGATCACAGATGCGAAAAAACGAATGAAGAATTATCCACATCAGCTTTCCGGCGGTATGCGTCAGCGTATCGTCATTGCGATCGCATTGAGCTGTGATCCCTATGTGTTGATCTGCGATGAGCCGACAACCGCTCTGGACGTTACGATACAAGCTAAGATCCTGGAACTGATTCAGGACATTCAAAAGAAAAAAGAACTCTCTGTTATTTATATTACACATGATTTAGGTGTAGTAGCCAAGGTAGCGGATTATGTCAATGTCATGTATGCCGGAAAAATCGTAGAAACCGGAACGATCGATGAAATCTTTTATGATCCTCGTCATCCATATACATGGGGTTTATTGTCATCAATGCCGGATTTAGATACCGACGATGATGAATTATATACGATACCGGGCACACCGCCAAATCTTGCGCATGAGGTCAAAGGTGATGCCTTTGCACCACGAAATGAATTTGCGTTGAATATCGATCTAAGAGAAGATCCACCGATGTTTAAGGTGCCAGGCTCTGATTCCCATCAGGTTGCCAGCTGGCTGATGCATCCAAATGCACCAAAAGTAGATATGCCTGAAGCTCTTAGAAAACGCCTGGATAAGATGAAACAGAAAGGAGAACCAAACCATGACGGAAGCACAACCCATTTTGGAAGTTAAGAATCTGAAACAGTATTTTAAAGTCAGCCGTAAATTTACGGTAAAAGCGGTCGATGGCATCTCCTTTAAGATCATGCCGGGTCAAACCTATGGACTGGTTGGTGAATCCGGTTCCGGTAAATCTACAACGGGAAGAAGCATCATTCGTTTGTATAAGCCAACGGATGGTGAAGTTATCTTTAATGGGAAGAATATTTCCGGAAAGATGTCTAAGGAAGAACTTAAGCTGCTTCGAACCAAGATGCAGATGATCTTTCAAGATCCAATGGCTTGTTTAAATCCTCGCCGTAAGGTTATGGACATCATTGCCGAAGGTTTGGATATTCATCATGAATACAGCTCACAGGCCGAAAGAGAACAAAAGGTCTATGATATGTTAGAACTGGTCGGTCTTTCCAAAGAACATGCCAATCGTTACCCCCATCAGTTTTCCGGTGGACAAAGACAACGTATTGGTATAGCGCGTGCATTGGTAATGCGACCGGAGCTTGTGATTGCCGATGAAGCGATTTCCGCACTGGATGTATCGATTCAGGCACAGGTCGTCAATCTGATGAAGAAAATCCAGAAAAAGACCAATACCGCTTATTTATTCATCGCCCATGATTTAAGCATGGTCAAATACATTTCCGATCATATCGGTGTTTTGCATTTGGGGCACCTGGTGGAGACCGGTACAACGGATGAAATCTTCAACAATCCGATTCATCCTTATACCAAGTCTTTGTTGAGTGCGATCCCGGAACCCAATCCAAGAGTGGAGAAATATCGTAAATCGGCATCGTATGATTATAAAACCAGCGGTATTGATTATCACAAAGGAACAGAGCATCTGGTGGATGGAACACATTATGTACTGGCTACCGATGAAGAGTTTAAAGAGTGGACAAAAAAATAAATTTTTACTGTGAGGAGCTTTCATCTTCACAGTTTTTTCTTGTTCAAATGGCATCTAACCAAAAAAGAGGTATAATATTTACGTGCTTTTTACATGGATTTAATGTGTTTGACTTATAATAGTCTGGAAAGGAACCGTTATGACATACGGAATTATTGATATTGGATCGAATACGATTCGCTTAAATATATACAAAATTAAAGGGGAGAGTTTTGAACTGCTGCTGTCGAAAAAGGAAGCAGCCGGATTGGTTCAATATGTAAAAAAAGAAAAGATGAGCGACGAAGGCATTCATCGATTGGCGGATTGTTTAAATCGTTTTAAAGAGATGATGGATTTACTGCATCTGGATGGTTATGCAGCTTTTGCGACAGCCTCTTTACGTAATATTAATAACTCGAAGGAGGTTATTGAAGCCATATGGTCGCTTTGTCAGATTCGTATTGATTTGTTAAGTGGAGCACAGGAAGGACGGATCTCCTTTCACGGAGCCATTCATGGCTTACATTATGACAGTGGAATTTATGTGGATACCGGTGGCGGAAGCAGCGAGATCATTCTTTATGATCAAAAACAGATTGGCTTTGTGACAAGTCTTCCGGTGGGATCCTTAAACCTGTTTAATAAATATGTATCGAATATCATTCCTTCAAAAAGTGAGATCAAAATGATACAGGATCGTCTATTAAAAGAATTAAGGGCCTGTGACCAGAAAAAAAGCATTCTTCGCTGTGATGATCTGGCAGTGACCGGAGGAAGCATGCGTGCAATTCGTTCCCTGCTGGTGGAGATGAAGTGGATCAAAGACGATGTCTATGAATTGGATGCCTGCATGTTAAAGAATCTGATCAAGACGCTACAAAATGATATCGGACAGACGATCCATCTGTTTTTAAAGGTAAAACCGGACCGGGTGCATACGATGTTTACCGGGTTGTTGATCATTGATGCGATTGCCCGCTATACCAAGGCAAAACGCATTCAGGTATCGACCAACGGTGTTCGGGAAGGTTATTTGATGGAAAAAATACTAGGAGAGTAGATCAATGTCATTAAGTTAAGCAAAACATGATCTTATGAGTCTTGTCTAAAATAGG
>NZ_JAXKBY010000054.1:0-1080 GCF_036552745.1 Faecalicoccus sp. | reverse complement strand
GGAAATACTTGTCTATGTCTTAAAGAAGTTGAAGTACTCTATTCATTACTTTTTTATCCGGCAGATTGCAACAGATGCTTTATTTGAAGTTTCTTTTTAATGCTGAATTATGGCTAAATCACCAAACTGTGGGTATAGCGAATGAAAACAATGCTTGTATTGTAAAAGAAATTATACAGGCCATTCACAACAACTCGGTATATTTAAGTGAAATTGATGGCGAGACCGGAGACGGTGATCATGGAGTCAACATGAATAAGGGCTTTTTGATGGCTGATGTAAGAATCAAAGAAGATGATAGTTTTTCGGAGGCTTTGAAAAAGTTAGGAAAGACATTGGTGATGGACATTGGAGGCAGCATGGGGCCTATTTATGGGACATTGTTTTCAAAATTAAGTCGAACATTGAAAATAGAGGAAAAGATAGATGCCAAGCTTTTTGAAGAAGCTTTAAAAATAGGAGCTGAGCAGGGAAAAGAAAGTACGAGAGATATGGTTGCGAAATTGGGGAGAGCATCCAGACTCGGAGAAAGAAGTAAAGGTCATCTTGATGCAGGTGCTACTTCCTGCTGTATTATTCTTCAAACCATGGCAGATGGAATGATCAAGAGAATGGTGAAATAATGTTTTTGTCGAGAGGTCACAAAATGTGTGACCTTTTTATTATCCGAAAGTTTCGTATAGCTGGATAAAATAATTTGATAAATTAGAGCATGTGTTTGATCAATTGATTGAATTCAGTTTACTGATTACGTTGAAAATCAAGCTTGTGTTTTCTTTGTACAACAGCTTCTAAAGATGGTATCGAAATCATACCGCCCATTGTTTCTGTAGAGATCGAAGTGGTTAGGGATGCTAATTTGATGACGGTTTCAAGAGGGTAATTGCGGCTTAGAAAATAGACAAAAGCACCGTGAAAAATAACACCGGCTCCGGTAGAATCTACGGTTTTCGTTTTAAAGGCAGGGATATGGTGGATTTTCTGATTTTCTTGATAAAGTACGCCACGATCACCGATTGTAATGACGATATGTTTTTTGTTGAGTTCTGCCAGCTTTGAAAAAATCGCAGATAATTTATT
>NZ_JAXKBY010000053.1:0-5868 GCF_036552745.1 Faecalicoccus sp. | reverse complement strand
TTTTCAAAGATCAATTTAAAACTAACTAAAAAATATAGTTGTTTTATATTTTCAAACTATTTCATAAAAACTACTTGAATTTTATATAGTTAGCTCCTTTATATATCGTTCTGTCTGTTTTAAAAATGGTAAAAAAGCACTGGGAATGGAAAACTGTTCATGAATTTGATCGATCGTATAAAAATTCTCCGTCATAGAATCGACCTCACATAGATACCCTTTCATAGTCCATTCCACATGTGAAAAAACATGAATGTGTTCTTTCAATTCCACCTGTTTCACAATATGCTCCGGCTTTTGTTCATCAAAACCATAAAGTCCGGATAAAAGTCCGGTTTTAGGTCGCTGTACTAAATGAATTTTATCTTTGCAAACCAATACATAATAGGTTTTATCTTCTTTTCGGCGCTCCTTTTTCTTGGGCTGCACCGGTAATTTTGATGGATCTCCTTCAAGATAGGCTTTGCAGTCTTTCTGAATCGGACAAGCAGCACATCGTGGATTTTTAGGAATGCAGACCAAAGCACCTAATTCCATCAAAGCCTGATTATAACTGCTGATGGGATCGGCCAGAGAATCCTCAACCAATTGTTCGATCTTCTTTTTTACTTTCGTTTGTTTTACATCCTCGGTGATATTGTACAATCGGGAAAATACACGAATCACATTCCCATCAACAGCACTGACTTTTTCATCATAGGCAATAGAAGCAATCGCACCGGCCGTATAATCGCCAATGCCCGGCAATTTTTTAAGCTCTGCTTTCGTTTTTGGCAAGCTTCCCTGATAGCGTTCCATACATTCAATTGCACATTTTTTCATATTGCGCACACGATTGTAATAGCCTAATCCCTGCCAAAGCTTTGTCAGATCATCGTCATCGGCCCGGGATAAGCTTTGAATATCCGGATATTTTTCAATGAATCTTCTATAATATGGTAACATGGCTTCAATGCGTGTCTGCTGGGCCATGATTTCAGAGATCCAGATTGAGTAAGCTTCTTTTTTCTCTCGAAAGATCAGTGGTCTGGCGTTTTTGTCATACCACTTTAGTAAATCTTTTTGAAACATAAAGCAAAAAGCAGGATTAAACCCTGCTGTAAATCCACTGGCAATCCCCTGTTACTTTTACAGGGCCACTGCCGGCAGTCATAAATACGGTTTCCCCCTTGGTCAGTTCCAAGACCTCGCCATCGTTTTCAACCGTAGCATTTCCTTCTACCAAAACCATAGAGGCAAAGCTTTCCTCATCTACATCAATGATCGTACTGCCTCTTAATGTGGTTTCAAAGCTTGTGAAATAATCACACGTTGCCAACAACATCGTTGTCGCATTTTCATCGCTGACCGGCTTACCGGCTGGTTTGAAATCCGATTCGATTGGATTTAAATTTGAAACATCAATAGCTTTATCAATGTGCAATTCTCTTGGTTTTCCATCTTTTCCTACACGACCGAAATCATAAACACGATACGTTGAATTAGAATTCTGTTGAATCTCACACAAAGTGATTCCGGCTCCGATCGCATGAATCGTTCCTGCCTTGATAAAGAACATATCACCTTTATGTACCGGTACTTCTTTTAGCACTTCAAGAAGCGTGTTATTTTCGATACGTTCTCTGAATTCTTCTTTAGTGATCGAGCGATTCACACCAAAGTACAAAGTCGCATCAGGCTGGCAATCTAAGATGTACCACATTTCTGTCTTTCCGTATTCTTTTTCCACACGAAGTGCATATTCATTATCCGGATGCACCTGGATAGAAAGAGGTTGTTTAGAGTCAATAAATTTGATCAACATTGGGAAAAACTCAAACTCTTTTCCTTTTGTTCCCAGACAATCTTTTCCCAACGCATCAATATATTCTGTCAAAGTCTTTCCTTGATAAGGACCGGATACAACAGTACTTGGGCCATCCGGGTGGGTAGATACTTCCCAGCTTTCCGCTACGATATCTAAATCACATTTCTTTCCGTATTTTTCCTTTAAATTCGTTCCACCCCAAATATAATCTTTATAAGCAGGGGCTAATTTTACAATTGGCATACTTTCACTCCTATTCTTTTCGAATTTATTATAAATCATTTTCGTCTTTCATGGTATGATTTAGCTATGAAAATCGCCATGCTTCAAATACAAGTGCAAGAAGATGTGAAGGACAACCTCAACCAAGTGCAATCCTTGGCTATACAAAGTCGTAAAGAAGGCGCTGATATTCTGGTCTTACCGGAAATGTGGAATTGCCCCTATATCAATGAGCAGATCAAAAAAAGTGTTTCTTCCTATGATCTTTGTAAAGAGCTTCTTCAAACACTTTCAGACAAACTAAAATGCATGATCGTTGGCGGCACGATTGCCCATAAGATAGAAGATAAGATCTATAATGAGTGTCTTATTTTTGATCATGGAAAATTGATTGCTTCCTATGCGAAAACACATTTGTTTGAAGTTCATACTAAAAAGGATTATCAGGAAAAAGATGTCTTTACACCCGGTGATCACCTCCAAACTTTTGATACGCGATGGGGTAAGATGGGCATTTTGATCTGTTATGATATCCGATTTCCGGAAGTGGCAAGACTACTTGCGATAGAAGGGGCGCGCATTATCTTTTGCCCGGCTGCCTTTAATAAAAGCGTCACCCTGCAACATTGGACACCTCTCTTTCAGGTACGAGCTATGGAAAATCAGGTGTTTATGGTGGGTGTCAATCCAGCACATTATCAATATGATACATTTGAAAGCTATGGACATTCCATCATCACTGATCCTTTTGGAAAAATCTCTCATCAGATGAATGAAAACGAACCCTATTCGATAACTGATATCGATTTAGGACGAGTTGATGCGATTCGTCAGCGTATGCCTTTTTGGAAAATACGACGAAATGATTTATACATGTTAACGGAGGTAGATAAAAATGAAGGAAATTCAGATCAATGAATTAACCGATTTTAAGATTGGACATGCGCAGGATGAAACCGGTGGTACCGGTTGTACGGTGGTCCTTTGCGAAAAAGGAGCTGTTGCCGGTGTAGATGTACGTGGTGGTGGTCCTGCCACAAGAGAAACCGATCTTTTAAACCCTAAAAATATGGTCGAACAAATTCATGCGGTCACACTAGCCGGCGGCAGTGCTTTTGGCCTGGAAGCCAGCTGCGGTGTCATGGAATATTTAAGCGAGCATGAAATTGGCTTTGATATGAAAGGAATTTATATTCCTATCGTATCCGGCGCCTGTTTATTTGACTGCAGCGTAGCTGATCCAAAAGCCTACCCGACTAAAAAAATGGGCTATCAAGCCTGCCAAAACGCCAATCATCAAATTCCCAAACAAGGATGCATTGGAGCCGGAACCGGAGCCAGCGTCGGTAAATTTTTAGGCTTTGATAAAGCTATGAAAACCGGATTAGGTCATGCGGCTTTCCAGGTGGGTGATGTCATGGTAGCTGCCATCGTGGCTGTTAATGCGTGTGGTGATGTCTATTTTGAAAACAGTGAAAAGCCGATTGCCGGTATTTATGACTATCAAAAAAAGAAACGACTCTCTACACTTGATTTTATGTTTGAAAACCAGCCAATCGAAGAAAGCTGTGGTATGAATACGACCATCGGCTGCATACTCACCAACGCAAAGCTGACCAAAGCGCAGGCCAATAAGATCGCCAGCATGGCTCATAACGGCTATGCCCGAACCATTCGACCGGTCCACACGTCCAGCGATGGTGACACCATTTTTGCGATGGCCAGCCAACAAGTAGAAGCTCAGCCAGATGTTGTTGGTGCTTTAGCGGCCAAAGCGATGGCCAAAGCCATTGAAAATGCCTGCCTCTATGCCACACCGATGTATGGTTTAACCACGTATTATGAAATTTGTAAATAACCAATAAAAAGAGGTGCTAGACCGTAAATCGGTCAATTGGCACCTCTTTAAATCCTTCTGTTGTCAAAGTCATCATCGTTTTAAATCCACATTGTTTGATCAATTCCATGGATTCTTTGTAGTAACAATCTAAGTTAACTCGATTATGACAATCGCTGTTTAATAAGATCTTTCCACCTTTTTCTTGAATATACGCAAGCAATGTTTGATGCGGGTATGGCTTGGTTCTATAGCCTCTGGAGATAGCTCCGGTATTGACTTCAAAAATCTTGTCAGCTTTGATTAAAACATCGATGCAGTCTTTGGCATATGACAAATATGTTGGATCGGTAAACGAAAGAAAGCTTTCATCCTCATTGAATTTCATCAAAAGATCTAAATGTCCGACAATATCCACTTCCGGATAGTCTGCGATATTTTTTAGATCTTCGTAATAGTCTTTGGCATACTTTAGAAAATCCCCATCATAGAGTTCTACAATTTCCTGGGCCATTTCTTTGGAGTAATCTACATTTTTGACCTGATTTTTGATAAACATGAAATGTTTACTTCCAATCACAAAATCATAAGGTTCTTTTGAGGGAATACGCTGAGAAATATCTTCTTCGATTCCTAAAAAAATCTGAATCTGATCCTTATATTTTTCTTTGGCTTCTAAAATATCTTTTCTGTAATTTGGAAGATCCTTTTCCTTCATGGCTACCTCATCGACCAAACAGGGGCCATGTCCAGAAAAGCCAAGTACGGTAAATCCTTTTTCAATTGCCGTTTGTACCATTTCCTCAATACGATCTTTTCCATCGCAATAGGTACTGTGTGTATGTAAATTTTGTTTAATCATGTAATATCCTTTCCAGCCATTCTTTGCATCCTTTTTCAATATCCCGGTAAGCCGTTTCAAAGTCGTCGGTGTACCATGGATCAGCTACATCTTTATCCTGGAGTAAAGAATGTACTTTTTCTTCTTTATCATTATAAAAGATGCGCTTTAAATTTTGAAGATTCCATCGATCCATTCCTAAGATATAATCCCATTTTTCATATTCGTCAAAGCGTACCTGACGCGCATGTCGTTTTGAAAAAGGAATCCCTTTTTCGGTTAGCTTTCTTTTTGCGGGCGGATACATATCATGTCCGATTTCTTCGGTACTGGTGGCAGCCGATTCAATGATGAATTGATCCTCTATTCCTTGATCTTTGACTAGTTTTTTCATAATAAATTCTGCCATGGGTGAACGGCAAATATTGCCGTGGCAGATGAATAGTATTTTTATCATAATTTCTAGATTCCTTCCTATTCGATATTAAAAGATGTCTCGAAAAGAGTTTTTTCGAGAAAAACATTTTTTAAATCTTCTTATTTCTTATTACTGTGGTAAAAGCTTTCCTTTCAATTCATCTTTCCCTTTTTCTTGTTTTTCTTGATTTTTCTGTGTATAATTCAATACATAGAGAGCAGGAAAATAGGGTGGCTCAATTGAATTGCCTTGTTGGATTGTTCTCCAATATGGAAACAAAGAGCCTTTGATGGTCATTTTTCGTAAATGGCTTTAATCAAAGGTTTTTTCTTTTCCTTTCAAATAATCATAGATTCTAATTAGACGTCTTAAATTTATTCTGTAATCACTTCTAGAATGTTCAATATTTAAAGCATCTTTATCTTTCTCAAATATGCTTTTCAAGTATGTTTCTAATGTGTCAAAATCTATTTGATTTTCTGTTAAATAAGCTATATTCAACATTTCTTTATTCTTATCAAATTCCATTTTAAAAACATCTTCTAAGCTTGAATATCCTCTTTTTGGTCTATCTTTCTTAATTGTATTTGAAATAATATCATCAAAATCACTAACAATTAAATTATTCGCTATACCGACAATTTGGTGATATGGCATAAATAATGTCAAATTAGATTTTATATTGTAGTCAGAAAAGAGGTATTCTTTATGACTACAAATACTCAATCATTTTTAACCAAACA
>NZ_JAXKBY010000052.1:0-25393 GCF_036552745.1 Faecalicoccus sp. | reverse complement strand
TATTTATATTTATAAAATAGTGGACTTCATAAGCGGATTGAGTGGACTTCTCTATCGTACAGGATGGACTTCAGTTAACGGAATACTCATGCGCTGCAGAAGTGGTTGTTTCCGATTGCACAGAAATTGGAACAACAGCGACATCTGCAGTCAGTGAAAGACGGTGTGGTTGCGATCATTCCGATCATCATCATCGGTTCATTCTGTATGATTCCGGTAGGCTTAGGAAACCTTTTCGGGGGAGGTTTTGGAGCCTGGGTCAATGATCACATTCTCATTTTTAACTTTCCAACTTATTTTACGACTAACATCATGTCATTATTCTCGGCCTTTTTCATCGCTGAATCGTTAGCTAAACGATATGAGATGAAATCTCCAAGCATGCTTGGAATTATGGCTATGCTTTGCCAGGTAGTACTTTGTGTGAAGGTGGATGCCGAAAACAGTATGATCTTCGACATTACTTCTTTAGGATCAGAAGGTTTATTCGTAAGTATTATTTTTGGTTTACTGGTAGTAGAAATTACTCGTATGTTTGTGAAACATAACTGGACGATTCGTATGCCGGACAGCGTACCTCCAATGGTATCTGAAAGTTTCATGTCTTTGATTCCATTTGCGATCAACGTTATTTTGGCTGTTGCGGTTGCTTTGTTGTGCCAGACATATGCGGGAACGACATTCCCTAAGATCATCATCAGTTTGTTGGCACCGGCCATTTCTTCGATGGATTCTGTTTGGGCTGTGGCGATCATTATCTTCTTAACACAGCTATTGTGGGTATTTGGTTTACATGGTGCTGCCATCACACAGAGTGTTTGGGCACCGTTTGCGATCACTTATGCTGCTGAAAATGCGGCTGCCGTTGCAGCCGGTGCAACACCGGAACATATCTTTACGTATGGATTCTATTTTGGATTCCTGCAAGTTTCCGGTTCCGGTATGACTTTGTTGTTAGTCATCATGATGTGTCGCTCCAAGGCAAAATCATTAAGCTCTATCGGTAAAGTTGGTATCGTTCCTTCTATTTTTGGTATCAATGAGCCAATCATCTTTGGTTTGCCAATGATCATGAACCCTTACATGTTAGTGCCATTTGTATTGGGACCAGTGATTTGTGCGGTTATTTCTTATGAAGCGATGGCTACTGGTTTAGTTTCTTTGCCATTAGGTGAAGCACCAGGATTTTTGCCTCCGGGATTCCAGGCTTTCTTATTGACGATGGATTGGAAGGCAGCCGTATTGGCAATCTTCAATGTCGTCTTGATGGGTGTCTTCTATTATCCGTTCTTTAAAGCTATGGAAGCCGATGAGGTCAGAAAAGAACGCGAGATCGAAGCACAGAAAGAAGCACAAAACGCATAAACGAATCAGTAAAATGGAAAAGAGGGATGCCTGTTGTTAAGTGACCGTCAGAAAAATGTAATCAAGATGATCTTAAATCACAGCCGGGGCATCTATGCCAATGAGATCGCCGAAAAAATGCAGGTCAGTACCCGAACGATCCGCAATGATATTGCGGCTATCAATCTGGTCTTGAAAAATGCGCAGTGTCAGATTCAGTCCAGCAAGCGTTCTGGTTACTTTATCATGCAGGAAAATATCAGATGGTCAAAGAAGATGCGGACATGGAAGAATTAAGTGATATTACAGATTATATCAGCAGCTTTTGTCGAAGCAATTCCATTGTCCTTTCTGATCAGCTGTTGTTTGTGATCGCATGGATGGTCTTCTTTACCATGCTTCGTTCAGAAAACGGATATGCACTGACAAAAAAAGTAGAACTGTTTCAGCCTAATGAAGTGCTGGTTCGCATGTTGACCAGCCTGCTGCAGGATCTTCGCTTTGATCTGACGACAATGGATTGTCACCTGCTTCAAAACTACATTGAAACACTTGGCTTTTACAGCAGTAAACAAAATGTGGTATCGGGCACGGAAGTCGATGAGATCGTCGAAGAATTCACCTTACAGATGAAGGCAAAACACAATATGGATTTTACTCAGATTCCATCATTGTTTGAGAACTTTAAGATTTATCTGCAGTTTACTATCAAGCGCTTATTGATGGACTATCAGCTGACCAATCCTCTGTTACAGGAGGTCAAGGTCAAATATGCGTTTGCGTATGAGATCACGATGTTGATCGTACCAATTATTCATGAGCGCTACGGACTGTATTTGAGCGAAGATGAAATATCGTTTTTAACAATGTATGTCATGCCGTTTTTAAGGGCTCAAAAGGCAAGGGTAAAGGCGATTTTAGTCAGTGGCACTTCCCAGAGCTTTGCGAATATGTTGCATGTTTGGCTGCATCAGGAATTTGGCTCACGAATCGAAATTATTTCACAGATTCCTTTATACCAGCTCAAAGAGCAGTTAAAGCAGGGAAGTGCGGATCTGGTCATTTCGGATATGCCCATTGAAGCAAAAATCGGCATTCCGATCGTAGAAATTACGCAATTACCGGGAGAAAGCGAAAGAAAACGTCTGGAAACTTTTATTGTCAAAACGATGACATTAACTTCCAGTGAAGTAATCTTCCATGAGGTCTTTGATCGAAAACGAGTGCTTTTCTTTGATCAGGCAGCTTCCTTTGTACA
The DNA here is from genome assembly GCF_036552745.1 of Faecalicoccus sp. Lineage (NCBI taxonomy): Bacteria > Bacillati > Bacillota > Erysipelotrichia > Erysipelotrichales > Erysipelotrichaceae > Faecalicoccus > Faecalicoccus sp. The sequence goes on along the minus strand of NZ_JAXKBY010000052.1, from coordinate 22,791 downwards.
GGTGATCGAAGCTTGTGCTTTCAATCTCTATCAACAACAAAACATCGAGGATCCGGATCTCTTTTCCACGATGACGCTGCAGCGAGAACAGATTTATTCCACACATATTCGTAACGGGGTTTACTTTTCACACCCTTTGGAAAATCAGGCAAAGAAAACAGGAATTTGTGTGGCAATCATAAAAAACTCGCTTACGCATGCGCAAAAACCGGTTCGTATCGTATTTGTAGGGGCGCATGAGCCTAAAATCAATAAAGAAATGATTCATATCTATGATCTTATCAATAAGATCGCGGCTTCGGAAAGACTGGTCAACGTCCTGACCAAGATCGAAAATTCCGGAGAACTGATTGATTATTTGGAACGTATCGTTCAAGTCTTATAGAGAGTGAGGAAAAATATGAAAATCTTAGTCGTATGCAATGCCGGAATGTCCAGTTCCATCTTAGTAAAGAAGATCGCAGAATATGCACAGAGTATCGGAGAGGATGCATTGGTGCAGGCGGTAAGCTCTGCCAGTGCTTCTGATGAAGCCGGAAAATGGGATGTATGCCTGGTGGCTCCACAGATTCGTTATATGGTCAACGATATCAAAGCTAAAGTTGGTGTACCAACCGATTGTGTCGATATGCGTGTGTATGCGATGGCTGATGGTAAGGCTGCCTACGAACAGGCGAAAGCTTTAAAGGGGTAAGTTATGGCAGATCTGGAACGTCTTTCACAGATTGCCATGGAGATCATTGCCTATTCGGGTGTGGCCAAATCGACTTATATTGAAGCGGCCCGCTTGGCAAGAGAAGGAAATTTTGAACAAGCACAGGAACAGATCCTTCAAGGGGACGAAGTGCTAAAGACAGCACATGAAACACATATGCAGCTGCTTCAAAAGGAAGCGGCGGAAAACACACCGCAGGTTTCCATGTTGGTATTACATGCGGAAGACCAGTTTATGAGTTGTGAAACCATCAAGGTTCTGGTTCTTGAAATTATCGAGATTTATAAAAAATTAGGAAAGGAAGCATAATATGGCATTTTCATACGATCCATGGGCACAGATCACTACACGCAACGGTTATGCCTGCGATGAAGTGATCAGCTCATTACAAAAATGTATTCGAAGAGGAAAAGAAGAAGAGGCCTGTATGTTTGCCTATGAGCTGTATATTTCTTCACCACAGCTGGAAGAAAAAATGTGGCGTCGTCTTTTGACGATTTCTGTAGAAGATATCGGCATGGGCAATCCTCTGGCTGCCGTTGTGGTCAACGCCTTATCACAGGCCCGTTTAAATTTTGATTATGGGGATAATGATCGTACGATCTACTTCATTCACGCAATTCGTTATATGTGCCAAAGCGAAAAGGATCGCTCCAGTGATTTACTGAAAAACATCGTGATGAAAAGCTTTGCGATGGGTAAATTACCGGAAATTCCGGATGTGGCTTTGGACAAGCATACAAAACGTGGAAAAGCCATGGGAAGAGATTCTTTCCATTTCTTAAACGAAGCCAGCATCGTCATTCCACAGGCCCAGGTGGATAATGATTATAAAGATCGCTATGCCAAGCTCTTGGAAGAATACGATCCTAGCGATGTGGCCGAAACCACCTTTACATTCAATGGATGGCAATGGTAAATGGCAACGGTACATAATTCAGCGGATAAAGAACAGATTGCTTCGGTGGTCTTAATGCCGGGTGATCCGTATCGTGCTCGTTATATCGCCGGTAAGTTTTTAGAAAATGCCGCTTTGGTTAATGAAGTTCGCGGCATGTTGGCTTATACCGGCATGTATAAAGGAAAACGTATCACTGTCATGGGAAGTGGTATGGGATGTGGTTCAATGGGAATCTATTCGCACGAGCTGTTTAATAAATACGATGTCGAAGTCATTGTACGGGTCGGTTCCTGCGGAGCCTATACCATGGATTTAGATTTAAAGGATATCTTTATTCCAGATTCCTGCTGGAGTCAATCGACCTATGCCCATACGTACAGCGGCTATGAAAAAGATATTGTAGAACCGGATCCAGCGCTTTGGAAATCGCTCTGTGAGCATGCCCAAAACTACAAAACCGGTCGTCTGCATACCAGTGATTGTTTTTACTATAAGAAAAAAGAAGACAAGCATTTGATCTGTGAACAGAAGCATTGTCTGGCCGTCGATATGGAAAGCTTTGCGTTATTACACAATGCCGATCAGGCACAGAAAAAGGCGGCTACGATCTTAACGGTCAGTGATCATTCTTTGAAAAAAGAAAAGTTGAGCGTAGCCGAGCGTGAACAAAACTTTGATGCGATGATTCAGATTGCGTTAGATACATTAACTTCCTTTGCCTAAGGTTTATGGAACATTTCCGAAAAGATAGGAAAAAGATTATTTGAAGCCTTTCCAGCTTTCTTTTATAGTAATGTTGTCAAAAGAAAAGCCACAAAAGATACTGTAAAGAAAATCTTTGCGGTATCTTTTTTTGGGAAAGGAGAGAGTATGGATCTAAGGAAATTGTTGCTTGTAATCGTAGGTTCCTTTATCATGGGAGTAGGAATCAGCATAACGATCGCCGTGAATCTGGGAAGCGATCCGATGACCTTATTTTGGATCGGAATCGCCAATCACTTACACATTACGGTCGGACAGGCCAATCTGTTAGTCTGTGCCGTGCTTCTTGTGATCGTATTTTTCATGGATCGAAAACAAATTCATTTGGGAAGCCTTTTAAATCCAATTGTGATTGCACTGACAACAGATGTGTTTGTGAATTTGAATTTTGAAGGGGCCAGCTATCTGCTTCGAATCATTCTGATGGTATTGGGATTGTTGATCCTTGCCTTTGGAATTGCGTTTTATGCCCTTGCGGATTATGGCAAGGGAGCTTATGAAGCGTTAGTCTTTACGTTATGCGATCGTTTTCATCTGGCTGTCGGTATCGTTCGAACCAGTGCGGATATCTTCTTTGCGATCCTGGGAATCGTATTAGGTGCGCCGGCTGCGATTGGAACTTTGCTTGCCATCGTATGTATGGGAAGCGGTATTCAACTGTGTTTGAAGCTGCTGACAAGTCAGCCTATAAAAAGAATTTTACTGAAAAAAGCCAAGTAGAGGAGGAATGTTTATGGCAACAGCACACAACAATGCAAATCCTGGCGATATCGCCAAAACCGTTTTGATGCCCGGTGATCCGCTTCGTGCGAAATTTATCGCCGAGACATATCTGGAAAATATCGTACAGTTTAATACCGTGCGCAATATGTTTGGTTGTACCGGGGACTATAAAGGAAAAAGAATTTCCGTTATGGGAAGCGGCATGGGAATGCCAAGCATCGGCATCTATTCTTATGAGTTATTTCATGAATATGGTGTAGAAAATATCATCCGTATCGGTAGTGCCGGCGCTTATACAAGCGATCTTCATATTTTTGATCTGGTGTTGGCCAACAGCTGCTGGAGTGAATCCACTTACTGCATGGCACAGGCCGGTGTAAAAGGGGACATTCAGTATCCAAGTCCGGAATTAAACGAAACCATCAAAGAAGCCGCCGACAAATTAGGTATCAAGCTGCGAGAAGAACGCATTCATTCCAGTGATGTTTTCTATCATGAAGCCAATGTGCCGGATCATAATGATTTTTATAATGAGCATGGATGTGTCTGTGTGGAGATGGAAAGCTTTGCCTTATTCCACAATGCGAAGATCTTAGGCAAGAATGCCGCCTGTATCTTGACAATTTCCGATTCTTTAGTGACCAATGAACATGCCAGTGCCAAGGAAAGACAGACTTCTTTTGCGCAGATGATGGAAGTGGCTTTAGAAGCTGCCATCATGAGGTAGTTATGAAATACAAGAGAGTTTTTACGATCGTTGTCGATTCTTTTGGGATCGGTCATGCGCCGGATGCCAAAGAATTCGATGATGAAGGAGCGCATACATTTGGACATATCTTAGAAAAGATGCCGGATTTGAAAATTCCGAATATGATGAAGTTAGGGCTTGGCAACATCGGCATTCAAAAAGATACACAGACGATGGGCTATGCCTTGCGCTTACAGGAAACCAGTGCCGGAAAAGATACGATGACAGGCCACTGGGAAATGATGGGGTTGCATATCACAACACCGTTTCAGACATTTACCGAAACCGGTTTCCCAAAAGAATTGTTGGATGAATTAAGCAAACGCTGTGATGGTCGTAAAATTATTGGAAACAAAGCGGCCAGCGGTACCGAAATCCTGGATGAACTGGCAGAACAGGAAATCCACAATGGAGATCTGATCGTTTATACATCTGCCGATTCTGTATTACAGATTTGTGGAAATGAGGAAACAATGGGTGTCGATACTTTGTATCGCTATTGTGAAGCTGCAAGAGATCTTACTATGAAACCGGAATGGAAGGTAGGACGTGTCATTGCCCGCCCTTATACCGGAAAGAAAAAAGGAGAATTCGTACGAACTTCCAATCGTCATGATTATGCATTAAAGCCTTATGGCAAGACCGCTTTAGATGCCTTAAAAGCAGCAGGTTATGATGTGATCAGCGTTGGCAAGATTCGAGATATCTTTGATGGAGAAGGCATTACCAAGGCTTATAAATCCAAGAGCAGCGTACATGGCATGGAGCAGACCAATGAAATTGTCAAAGAAGATTTTACTGGCTTGTGTTTTGTGAATCTGGTGGATTTTGATGCTTTATGGGGGCATCGAAGAAATCCGATTGGATATGGTGAAGAGCTGGAAAAATTTGATACAGCTTTAGGTACTTTATTAGAACAGCTGCATGAGGATGACCTGGTTTTGGTGACAGCTGATCATGGTAACGATCCAACATATAAAGGAACGGATCATACGCGTGAAATGGTTCCTTTACTGGCCTATTCACCGTCCATGAAGGGTATGGGTGTATTACCGGATGCACAAACATTTGCGGTGATCGGTGCCACAATTGCCGATAACTTTGGCGTTTCCATGCCGGAAGGAACGATTGGTTCCAGTCTTTTAGACGAATTAAAATAGTTTTTTCTTAGACCTTTTTAGACTATAGAAAGGTCTTTTTTGTTTGTCAAAATGGCTTGAAAATGCGATAGACAAAGCACTTTGAATGAAAATGTGGGAAATTTGTGAAATTGCCAAAAAACTTTACAAATCATCAACTTTTGTGTATCATGCCAAATTGTGTGCAAAAAAATGTTCACAAATCATGAATAGAATGGAGGAAGAACTCTTGAAAAATACGAAATTTATCGCATTGAGTCTAGGACTACTGTTCACTCTTGGTATACAGGGACAAACTGTAGAGGCACAGACAAAAGAAACTGTTGAAACTTGTCAGGTCAAGGATAAAGATTCTGTAATTGATGCGATCACAAACCGTTATGCTTTTATGGGTTCAGAACTAACATACAAAAAGACAATTGGCGATACGTTGGTCTATGAAAACGATCAGATGGAAATTAAGGTTAATGGTCTGGATTTGATGCAGACCGGAAAACAACCGGTTTCCATTACGTATTCCTTAAAGGATTCCAAGGCGATGTTTGAAAAGATGGGTGGTAAGGCTCTGGAAGGTGTATCCAGCGATTTTATCATTCAGACAACTTTGGATGTACAAGATACTACAGCCCCGCAGATTCAGGTACAGGATCGTTATGATATCCTGCAGGGAGATGATTTTGATCTTTCTAAAGAAATTAAAGTCAGTGATGAAACAGAAGATGTTTCTGTCGATGTACAAGGCACGATCGATACCACAACAGCCGGTTCTTATACGGCAACGATTATCGCAACCGACGATGCCGGAAATCAAACCAGTAAGGAAGTGCAGGTAGTGGTCGATAAAAAAGAAGATCCAAACTTCTATCAGAAGATTGCGGATGCGGCTTTGGCACAGATCGGTGTCCATCAAGATTGTACGATGTTGGTGACCAATTCTTTAAAGGCCGTGGGAATCAACTTTCATGGAGCTCCAAGTGCCTATTTATCATTGGGTGATTTGACAAACGATCCGGTACCGGGTGATATTTGTGTGTATCAGGGACATGTGGCGATCTATATTGGCAATGGTCAGGCTGTCCATGGTGGATGGAATGGTTATACCACACAGATTTTTTCCGTAAATTGTTCCAACCAGTTGATTGGTTATGTGCATGTGCGACAGTAGTAAAGAGCCATCGATCGAAGAATTGGCAGAGGCCAGGCGGCAAATTGATTCGATCGTACATAAATTAGAGAAAACAGTACAAACTATAGAATCAAAAGAAGAACCACAACGCTATCGATCACAGATCACGCTGGCCCATAGAAGGATCAAAGCTTTGATGATTGCACTAGGGTTGATTGATAAAGAAATGAAAAACATTTGAAGAAAGAGCGCCGCTCTTTCTTTTTTTTTGCTCCTTGTGGTAGAATGACAAAAAATGGAGGTGCGCTATGAGAGATGCGACAATGTTTTCGATCATTGAAAAGGAAGAACAAAGACAAAAAAGAAATATTGAATTGATTGCCAGTGAAAATTTTGTATCCAAAGAAGTACGGGAAGCACAAGGTAGTGTGCTGACCAATAAATATGCCGAAGGCTATCCGGGCAAGCGTTATTATGGCGGCTGTGTTCATGTTGATGAAGCCGAAGAGCTTACAAGACAAAGAGCCTGTGAATTGTTTGGTGCCCAACACGTCAACGTACAGCCACATTCCGGCTCGCAGGCCAATATGGCAGTGTATAATACATTATTAGAGCCGGGCGATACGGTGATGGGAATGGATCTTGCGGCCGGTGGGCATCTGACACATGGACATCCGATGAATTTTTCAGGTACGCTGTATAACTTTGTACCTTATATGGTGGATAAAGAAACGGAAGAAATCGATTATGATGCGTTAGAAAAAAAGGCTATGGAAGTAAAACCAAAGCTGATCGTAGCCGGCGCCAGCGCCTATTCTCGTATCATCGATTTTGAACGATTTGGTAAGATTGCCAAAGCCTGTGGTGCTTATTTGATGGTCGATATGGCACACATTGCCGGTCTTGTGGCTACCGGTTTGCATCCCAGTCCGATCCCTTATGCCGATTTTGTGACGACAACAACACACAAAACATTGCGCGGACCTCGTGGAGGTATGGTTTTCTGCAAAAAAGAATTTGCCAAAAAATTGGATTCCAAAGTATTCCCGGGTATGCAGGGCGGACCGTTGGAACATGTGATTGCTGCTAAGGGCATCTGCCTGTATGAAGCTATGCAGCCGGAATACAAAGAATATATGCAGCAGGTTGTTAAAAATGTGCAAGTGATGGTAACTGGTTTCCAGAAAGCGGGCTTTAGAGTTGTATCTAACGGCAGTGATAACCATCTGTTGATGTTGGACGTGATGTCCAGTATCGGTATGACTGGAAAAGAAGCGGAAAGATTGTTGGATCTGGCGGGCATCACGGTCAATAAAAATACGATTCCATATGATACACAAAAACCGTTTGTGACAAGTGGTATCCGTATTGGTTCGGCTGCCATGACAAGCCGTGGTTTTAAAGAAGCTGAATTTGAAAAAGTGACAGACTGGATCATTGAAGTCTTAAAGGCCGGTGATGAGGCTGTTTGTGCCCGTGTTAAAGAAGAAGTGCAGGCTTTGACAGCCAACTATCCGGTGGAGGCACAAATTTGATCACGCTTCTTTGTGTTGGGAAAAACAAAGAAAAAGCGCTGTGCCATCTGGAAAATGAGTATGTAAAGCGTATCCAGCCGTTTTCAAAGCTTCAGGTCATGGAGGTCAAGGACGAATCCAATGTACATATGGAACGAGATAAGGAAGCTGAATTGATCAAGGAAAAAGAAGGAAAACGCGTCCTGGAGAAGATTCGTCCACAGGATTTCGTGATCTTATTAGACCTGCATGGCAAGATGCCGGATTCCATTTTGTTTTCTAATCAGTTGGAAAGCTGGTTTATGAAATCGTCGGATTTAGTTTTTGTGATTGCCGGTTCTCTTGGACCAAGCAACGATTTGGTCAAACGAGCCAATGTTCGCTGGAAGCTCAGTGATCTGACTTTTACCCATCTGATGACAAGAATTCTTGTCTTAGAACAGATCTATCGTGCTTTTATGATTCAAAATGGACGCTCTTACCACAAGTAAGGGCGTTTTTATCAGGGAATTAAAAACAAAATCTAGGAAATCAAAAAATCAAGTGATATAATAAAAACGTTTAGTACAGTAGGAGGAATGGAAATGTCTAAAAGAACTGTAAAAGACCTTCAGGTTTCTGGAAAAAAGGTCATCGTACGTTGCGATTTTAACGTACCTAGAAAAGACGGTGTGATCACAGACGACAACCGTATCGTCATGGCTTTACCAACCATTAAATACTTAGTGGAAAATAACGCAAAGATCATTTTGATGTCACATTTAGGTAAAGTAAAAACAGAAGAAGATAAAGCTAAAAATAACTTAGAATGTGTAGCTGTTCGTTTACAGGAACTGTTACCAGATACAAAAGTTTCTTTCTGTCCGGTAACTCGTGGACCAGAATTGGAAGAAGCTGTCAATAATTTAAAAGACGGAGAAATCGTTTTGATGCAGAATACGCGTTATGAAAAGGGCGAAAGCAAAAACGATCCTGAATTAGGTGCTTACTGGGCAAGCCTTGGTGAAGTCTTTGTAGAAGATGCCTTTGGTTCTGTTCACCGTGCACATGCATCAACTGTAGGAATCCCAACAAACATCAAAGAAAACGGTTTAGGTTTCCTTGTAGAAAAAGAAGTTACAATGCTTGGAAAAGCAGTCGATAATCCAGCACATCCATTTGTTGCGATCATCGGTGGATCAAAAGTTTCCAGCAAGATCGATGTTATCGACAACTTATTGAAGAAAGCCGACAAAGTTATCATCGGTGGTGGTATGGCTTATACCTTCATGAAAGCACAGGGTGGAAGCATCGGTACTTCTTTAGTAGAAGATGACAAATTAGAACTGGCAAAAGAATACCTGGAAAAAGCCGGTGACAAGCTGGTATTGCCGGTGGATAACGTTTGTGCAGATGCTTTCAGTGAAGAAGCTAATACACAGGTATGTAAATCCGGAGAAATCCCTGAAGGATGGATGGGATTGGATATCGGTCCTGCTTCTGTAGAATTGTTCAAGGAAACACTGGCCGGAGCTAAGACTGTTGTATGGAATGGTCCAATGGGTGTATTCGAAATGAAGAAATTTGCCAAGGGTACAGAATTAGTATGCCAGGCTATTTCGGAATTGCCGGATGCGATCACTGTTATCGGTGGTGGTGATTCTGCCGCTGCAGCCAAACAGTTAGGCTATGCCGATAAATTCTCTCATGTTTCTACCGGTGGTGGAGCTTCTTTGGAATACATGGAAGGTAAGACATTGCCAGGTATCGCAATCATCAGTGAGAAGTAAGAAAAGAGGAAATAAAAATGAGAAAACCAATTATTGTTGGAAACTGGAAAATGAACAAAAACAATGCGGAGACAGAATCTTTCTTCAAGGAAGTAGATGCTGCTGCCGCAAGTGAAAACGCAACATATGGAATCGGTTGTCCGTTTACTGATTTAAGAACGGCTGCCGACAATGCCAAAAACTTGATCGTTGCCGCTGAAAACTGCCACTTTGAAGACAGTGGAGCTTTCACCGGAGAAGTCAGCGTTCCTATGTTGGAAGAATTAGGAATCAAATACTGCATCATCGGACACAGTGAACGTCGTCAGATGTTTGGTGATACGGATGAAACAGTTAACAAAAAGGCAAAACGTCTGATTGCTGCCGGAATGACACCAATTCTTTGTATCGGTGAAACGGAAGCACAGTACGATGCCGGAGAAACTGAAAAAGTCATTCGTGATCAGTTGACAGGTTCCATTGCTGATTTGGATGCCAAAGATGTAGCTAACATGGTTATCGCTTATGAACCAATCTGGGCTATCGGTACCGGTAAATCAGCTACAAAAGAAGATGCACAAAACTGCTGTGCCATCGTTCGTGATCAGGTTAAAGTAATGTATGGTCAGGAAGCTGCTGATTCTGTACGTGTACAGTATGGTGGAAGTGTAAAACCAGGAAACATCGTTGAATACATGGCATGCCCGGATATCGACGGTGCTTTGATCGGTGGAGCCAGCTTAAAAGCAGATTCTTTCATGGAAATTATCGAAAAAACAAAGTAATTATTAAAAAGTATAACAGATTGTTTAAAAAGAGGGTTGAATGCCCTCTTTTTTTATGATAAATTTATGGTAACTATTCGATTAACTAAGGGGGTTATTCTATGAATTACATTGAAGAGCATGGTAAAAAAGTGGCAGCCGTTCTATGTGTCGCAAGTTGTTTTCCGGTTGTAGCAGCCGTATACGCGATGGAAACGGAGCCAGGCTGGCACGGAGACCGTTATATTAATACAGATGCAACCATAGCTGTTGGATGGCAGGAAATCGAAGGAAAAAGTTATTACTTTGATGAAAGCGGTGAAGTGGACGAAGAAACGACACAGCAGGCCACTGTTGCCACTGTATCACAAGATGTATCGCAGTCGGTGCAGAAAAATGTATCAACTGTTACTAAAGAAGTTGTTACAGAAGAAGTAAAAGCAGTAGATGCACAGAAAGAAGCTGAAGAAAAAGCCGCACAGGAAGCTTTAGCGCAGGAACAGGCTGCAGCACAGGAAAGCGTAACTGTAGTGGAAGATACAACAGCGGATGTATCACAGCCAACTTATACTGAAGATACAACTGTGCAGACACCACCTGCAGACACAACAACACCAGTGGTTGATCAAACACCAAGCGATCCGGCACAGGAAACACCATCTCAGCCGGTAACACCTCCGGCTCAGGATACTACAACAACGCCGCCGGCAGTGGAAGAAACGCCAAGTACACCGGTAGAAGAAACACCATCTCAGCCAGTAACACCTCCGGCCCAGGATACTACAACACCGGGATCGGGTGATACAACAGGGGCTTATGCTGATTTGAACGCACGTATTGCGGCAGCTGCACAAACATTGGTTGGTGTAACGGATGGACAGCAGTGTACACAGGTTGTACAGCAGGCATTGGCTTTAGCCGGTGTAAGTGATGCTTATCAATTATGGCCGGATCAATACATTATGTATGGATATTACACAGATACACCACAGGCTGGTAACTTAGTTTACTACAACAATGGTGGTCGTGGAGTTGACCATATTGCGATCTATATCGGAAATGGACTGTGTGTACATGGAAACTTCTGGACAGCAGACGGCACCAGCAAGACCATTATCTCCAGCGTTTATAATGGCGGTGGAGGTGCTCCTCAGTTTATTCAGGTAACTCGATAATTGTTTAGAACCTGACTTTCAAAGTCAGGTCTTTTTTTGTATAATGGATTCTGTTAAGCTGAGGTGACGACATGCGTATAGGACAATCAATCGATATACATCAACTCAAACAAGGAAGACCACTGATTTTAGGTGGTGTTTCTATTGAACACGAAAAAGGATTAGATGGGCATTCAGATGCGGATGTGTTGACACATGCGATCATGGAAAGTATCTTGGGTGCTTTAAGTCTGGGTGATTTAGGAAAACATTTTCCGGATACAGATCCAAGCTATAAAGGAGCCAATAGCTTACAGCTGTGTGCCTGTGTCTATGAAATGATGGTACAAAAGGGGTATAAAGTCGGCAATGTGGATGCGACCATTGTGATGGAAAGACCCAAGCTTGCACCTTATATAGAACAGATGCGAAATAATATAGCTCAGATTCTTCATTGTAGATTGCATCAAATATCCATCAAAGCGACAAGGGGAGAAAAAATGGGTTTTATCGGTCATGAAGAAGGGGCAGCGGCATTCTCGGTCTGCCTGTTGGAGGAAGTAAAATGAGAGTCGTAATTCAAAGAGCAAACTATGCGAAATGCACGATCGATCAGGAGATCACCGGACAGATTCATCAGGGTTTTTGTATCCTTGTAGGGTTTACACATACCGATACGAAAGCGATTGTGGATAAGGTTGTTAAGAAAATATGCGGTCTTCGTATATTTTCTGATGAACAGGGAAAGATGAATCGATCTATTCAAGATATACAAGGCTCGATTTTATCTATCTCTCAATTCACTTTATATGCCTCCTGTAAAAAAGGAAATCGTCCCGGCTTTACGGATGCGGCCAAACCGGACCTGGCCATTCCCTTATACGATTATTTTAATGAAGAATTAAGAAATAATGGGTTACATGTAGAAACAGGTGTATTTGGTGCTGATATGCAGATCGAATTGTGTAATGATGGACCGGTTACCATCGTATTAGATAGCGAGGAATTGTAATGGAAATCATTTATGGAAGTGAGTTATCACAAAAGATAAAAGAAGAACTAAAACAGGAAATTGAAAAGCTGCAAAAGGAAGGAAAACGACTTCCGGTTTTAAGTGTAATCCTGGTAGGCGATAATCCGGCCAGTCAAAGTTATGTCAAAAGCAAGGCCAATGCCTGTGCGTCCATAGGCATGGAAAATCGAACCATTTGTATGCCAGGTTCAACAACACAACAAGAGTTGTTGGAAGAGGTCAAAAGACAGAATGAAGATCCGGAAGTTGATGGAATCCTGGTTCAGCTGCCTTTGCCATCTCATTTAGATGAAGTCAGCGTTATCGATGCGATATCACCGGATAAAGATGTGGATGGATTGCATCCTGTGAATGCAGGTAAGCTGCTGACGGGAAGAGATGGTTTTGTGCCATGTACACCATTAGGTGTCATGGAGATGTTAGCTTCTATCGGTTATACTGATTTAAGTGGTTTAAATGCCGTGGTGATCGGTCGCAGCAACCTGGTCGGCAAGCCATTATCCTTACTACTGCAAAAACAAAATGCGACAGTCATGATGGCTCATTCGCGAACAGCGCATTTAAAAGAGCTTTGTCAACAGGCGGATATCTTGATTTCGGCGATTGGAAAACCAAAGAAGATCACGGCTGATTATATCAAGGAAGGAGCCGTTGTGATCGATGTTGGCATCAATCGCATGGAGGATGGAAAGCTTTGCGGAGATGTGGATTTTGAAGCGGTCAAAGAAAAGACCAAAGCCATTACACCGGTACCCAAAGGTGTAGGGCCAATGACGGTATGTATGTTACTGAAGAATACATTGAAAGCGTATAAGGAGCATGAGAAAATCTATGGATGAAAAAAGTTATGATTTAAATGATATCATCGAAATGAAAAAGGAACATCCGTGTCATAAATCAAAACAATGGAAGATCATCCGCATGGGTGCTGATATTCGAATCAAATGTTTAGGTTGTGGTGCCAGTGTGCTGATGCCCCGTAGTAAGTTTGAAAAGAAGCTAAAGCGGGTCGTATCGAAAGGAAGTGAATAAGAATGCCATTAACTGCAGGAATCGTGGGCTTGCCCAATGTCGGAAAATCAACTTTATTTAATGCCATTACAAAGAGTCAGGTGGAGGCTGCCAATTATCCGTTTGCGACGATTCAGCCAAATGTAGGTGTCGTCGAAGTACCGGACAAAAGAGTTGATCGTTTAGTCGAAATCTTTCATCCGAAAAAAACGATCTATACGACCTTTGAGTTTACGGATATCGCCGGTTTGGTCAAAGGAGCTTCCAAAGGAGAAGGGTTAGGAAACCAGTTTTTATCCAATATTCGTCTGACAGATGCGATTTGTCAGGTCGTTCGTTGTTTTGATGATCCCAACATCACGCATGTGGAAAATTCCATCGATCCTATTCGAGATATTGAAATCATCAATTTGGAGTTAACGCTGGCAGACTTGCAGACGATCGAAAATCGTATTGCGAAAGTGGAGCGTAAGGCCAAGACGACTTCAGATAAAGAAGCTAAGATGGAAATGGAACTTTTGGCCAAGTTAAAGCCATGTCTGGAAGAAGGGAAACCAGTTCGTTCTTTAGAATTAACAGAAGATGAGCAGGCGTTGATGAAGATGTATAACCTGCTGACGGCAAAACCGGTCATCTATGTCTGCAACCTGGATGAAGAAGGAGCTATGGATCCAGAATCCAATGCGTATTATCAAAAGGTAAAAGAATATGCAGCGCAGGAAAACAGCGAAGTTGTAAGCCTATGTGCCAAAATGGAAGAAGAACTGAGCGGATTGGAACCAGACGAAAGAGCTGCTTTCTTAGAAGAGTTAGGAATTTCAACCAGTGGTCTGGATACGCTGATTCAGAAAGCATACCATATCTTGAATCTTTGTACTTTTCTGACAGCCGGTGAAGATGAATGCCGTGCCTGGACCTTTAAAAAGGGAATGAAGGCACCGGATTGTGCCGGTGTAATTCACACAGACTTCAAAAAAGGCTTTATTCGTGCTGAAGTTTATGCCTTTAGCGATATGGATGAGCTGGGCAGTGAGCATGCGATCAAGGAAGCCGGCAAGCTTCGATTGGAAGGAAAGGATTATGTCGTGCAGGATGGGGATGTCATGCACTTCCGGTTTAATGTATAATTATGTTTAATATAGATTTGGAAGGCTTGTTGTCTTTAGTTATTGCGGTCGTATTGGCTATGTCCATTCATGAAATGGCACATGGCCTGGTATCGTACTGGCTGGGCGATCCTACGGCCAAAATGCAGGGAAGAATCTCATTAAACCCATTTGCCCATGTAGATTGGTTAGGTGTGCTATGTCTGTTACTGTTTCATTTTGGATGGGCCAAGCCGGTACCTATCGATGCCAGTTATTATAAAGATAGAAAGACCGGAATCATCTGGACCAGCTTTGCCGGTCCACTTGCCAACTTCTTACTGGCCTTCATATGTGTCTTTATTTACATTTTGCTTATTGTTTTTTTGCCACAATTTGTATATAGCGGTATCGGAAGCTTTATCGTATCTACTTTATCAACATCGGCAACCTTAAATGTTGGATTTGGCCTTTTTAACCTGATTCCGGTTCCACCATTGGATGGATCGAAGATCTTATTCGCGTTTTTACCGGATGAGCAGTATTACCGCTTTATCGAAGGCTCTCCGTTCTTTATGCTGGTGTTGATCTTGTTGATCTATATGAATGTGTTAAATGTTCCATTGGCGATGTTACAGAATAACATCCTTCAATTCTTTATCAATATTTCTTCTATGATACTGGGACTATGATCCCAGTATTTTTATTGTCTTTGAAACTTTTTTCATAGATTTTTCCATATTTTCAAAATATTTTCACAAATCTCTTGAAAATATGTGAGAATGTGTTTAGAATATAAACATATTTAATGATTGTACAGGAGGAAACGATATGAAGGGAAGAGTTTTTAAGGTCTTTACATCCTCAGCTTTAGCCGTAGGATTATTAGCCGGATGTAGTTCTGGCGGAGGTGCCGGTGCCGGAAAGACATTGGCAGATGGCGATACAGTAACGATTGGATTGAATTTTGAGTTAAGTGGTGGAACCGCAAGCTATGGTACTGCCGAGTATAACGGAGCAAAACTTGCCATTGATCAATACAATGCCAGTGATGATGCCAAATATAAAATTGAAATTGCCGAACAGGACAACAAAGGAGATAACGCGGAAAGTACAACAGCGGCTACTCGTCTGATTACCGAAGATGGTGCTTCTATTCTTATCGGACCTGCAACCAGCGGTACATCCATTGCGACATATCAGGTAGCCAGCGACAATGCCGTTCCGGTTATTTCACCATCAGCTACACAGATTGATGCGACAACTAATGATAATGGCGAAACGTATCCATATGCATTCCGAATTTGTTTCGAGGATTCTTATCAGGGTGCCGCCATGGCACAATATGCTTATGATACCCTGGGCGTCAAAAAAGCGGCCATTATCAATGAAGTAAGTGATTATGGCCAAGGGCTTGTTTCCACATTCAAAGATGTATTTACGGAAAAGGGTGGAGAAGTTGTTGCGGAACAAAGCTACAACTCCGGAGATACAGATTTCGCATCGATTTTAACAGACATGAAATCAAAAGATTTTGATGTTTTGTACATTGCCGGATATTATCAGGAAGCTGGTTTGATCATTAAGCAGGCTCGTGATATGGGAATTGATACACCGATCATTGGTGCAGATGGATTTGAATCGGAAGTTCTTTCTCAGTTAGCTGGTGCTGATAATTTAAGTAATACTTACTACACAACATGTTATACAACACTGAATGCCAGTGATGAATTGACGGACTTCATTGACTCCTATACAGAAGAATATGGTGAAGCGCCAAATATGTTCTCTGCATTAGCTTATGACTCGGCTAACCTGGCTTTACAGGCATTAGAAGAAGCCGGAGCTACCGGTGAAGAACTAAAGAATACGTTGGAAGGTATTGAATTCTCTGGAATTACCGGATCGTTCACATTTGATGATACACATTCTCCAATCAAGACGGTTATGATCGTTGAACTGGAAAACGGTGTACAGACAGCGGCTACTGAAGTCGAAGTAGAACAGTAATCCAGATGTATCAGGGGAAGCAAACTTCCCCTTTTTTTCTAGTAGAAGGAGAGAAACTATGAGCCAGTTTTTACAACAAGTTATCAACGGTCTGTCTTTGGGTTCCATCTATGCTTTGATAGCCCTTGGATATACCATGGTTTACGGGATCATCAAACTGATCAACTTTGCCCATGGAGATATTTATATGTTGGGGGCCTATGTGGCCTTTATCACAACGACCTATTTTGGTTTCAGCTTTTTCCCGGCGATGATTGCCAGTATGGTGGTTTGCGGAATTTTAGGTGTTCTGATTGAACGAATCGCGTATAAGCCTTTGCGACATGCGACCCGTATTGCGGCTTTGATTACCGCCATCGGTGTCAGCTATGTGCTGGAATATACGACACAATATGTTATGGGAAGTGAAGTTAAGACGTATCCGACTCTTTTAAGCAATTCTTCCTTTAGTTTAGGGCCGGTTACGATTTCCATGCAGCAGGTGTATATCTTTACGATTACGATCGTTTTGATGATTGCCTTACAGCTGATTATCAAAAAGACAAAGATGGGACGTGCCATGCGTGCGGTCAGTGTTGATGAGGATGCGGCCAAACTGATGGGAATCAATGTGGACACTACGATTTCCTTTACCTTCCTTTTGGGAAGTTCTTTGGCTGGTGTTGCCGGTATATTAGTTGGTATTTATTATAATTCGATTGATCCGTTAATGGGAATGGTTCCCGGTTTAAAAGCATTTATTGCCGCTGTTTTCGGTGGAATTGGAAGTGTTCCGGGCGCCATGATCGGTGGACTGTTTATCGGAATTGCCGAAACAATGGTTGTCGCTTATGGAAGCTCGTTATATCGTGACGCGATCGTATATTTGATTTTGATCCTGATTTTGATCATCAAACCAGATGGTTTGTTAGGAAAGAACCAGAGAGAGAAGGTGTAATTGATGCCGAAACAATTATTGAACAAAGAAAATATTGCCTGGCTTGCCAGTGCTGTCGTGATCTTTCTGGTGTGCAGTGTTTTAATGAATGCCGGAATCATCAACTCCTACTATCAGATTACCCTTTATAATATCTGTATCAATATCATTTTGGCGGTTTCGTTAAATCTTGTCATTGGTATTTGTGGTCAGTTCTCCTTAGGCCATGCCGGCTTTATGTGTATCGGTGCATACAGTGCCGGAATTGTTACGAAAATGATGCCGAATCTGGGCGGCCTTTTCTTAGGTTTATTGGTTGGATTTGTGATTTCTGCGATCGTGGCATTGATCGTTTCTATACCAACATTGCGATTAAAAGGTGATTATCTGGCCATTGCGACCTTAGGGTTTGCCGAAATCATTCGTATCATTGTACAAAATATGAAAATTACCAATGGAGCTGCCGGATTGAGTGGCATTCCTCGTTTAACCACTTGGCCTTTATTGATCATCGGCGTTGTCATCGCATTGGTCGTTGTGTGCAACTTTACCCGTAGTGCGCCGGGGCGTGCCTGTCTTTCCATTCGTGAAGATGAAATTGCTTCCGAAGCCATGGGAATCAATACGACTCGCTATAAGGTCATTGCGTTTGTGATCGGTGCTATATTGGCCAGTATGGCCGGTGCGTTATTTGCCTGCAACTTCTATGTCATCAACCCGACACAGTTTACCTTTAATCGTTCTATTGATATTTTGGTCATGGTCGTATTCGGTGGTATGGGATCGATGACTTCCAGTGTGATTGCAGCAGCTGCTATCGGAATCTTAAATATGATCTTACAAAACTTTTCCGATATTCGTATGATCATCTATGGTTTGGCTTTAGTCATTATCATGATCTTCAAGCCGTCTGGTTTATTGGGAACTAAAGAGTTCTCCTTTAAAAAGCTGTTTCAGAAAAGAAAGGGGAATCGCTAATGGAACCAATTCTTCAAATCAAAAATCTGACCAAAAACTTTGGAGGGCTTTGTGCCGTATCCAATGTATCTATGCAGATCAACCAGGGAGAGCTGATTGGTTTGATCGGCCCCAATGGTGCCGGAAAGACTACGTTATTTAACTTATTGACTGGAGTATATGAACCAAGCAGTGGTTTGATCGAATTCAATGAAGATGGTAAAAAAATTCAATTGGGTGGTTTAAAACCTTATAAGATCACAGCTTATGGAATTGCCCGAACTTTCCAGAATATTCGATTGTTTAAGACAATGACGGTTTTGGAAAATGTAAAGGTTGCGATGCATAAAAATATTCGTTATGGAACCTTAGCTGCCATTTTGCGTTTACCTTCTTATTATAATGAAGAAAAATGGGTAGAAGAAAAAGCCTGTGAGCTGTTAAAAGAAGTTGGATTGTATGGAAAACGTAATGAACAGGCCACCAATCTTCCTTATGGAGAACAGCGTCGTTTGGAGATTGCCCGTGCCTTAGCAATTCAACCGAAAATTTTGTTTTTAGATGAGCCTGCCGCCGGTATGAACCCACAGGAAACTGCTGAACTGACAAATCTGATTTATCGTATTCGTGACAAATACAGTTTGACGATCATCTTGATCGAGCACGATATGTCTTTGGTTATGAAGATCTGTGAAAGAATTTATGTTCTGGATTATGGAAAGCTGATTGCCAATGGAAATCCGGAAGAAATCCGAAACAATGAATTTGTCATTAAGGCTTATTTAGGGGAGGAAATCTAATATGGCGATGCTGGAAGTAAAAGATCTTCATGTACACTATGGAGTGATCGAGGCATTGAAAGGAATCAACCTGGAAGTGAATGAAGGAGAGATTGTTTCTTTGATTGGAGCCAACGGTGCCGGAAAAACAACGATGCTGCAAAGTATCAGTGGTATCAAAAAGAAGACCAGTGGTGATATACTATTTTTAGGTGAATCGATTTTTAAAAAGAATCCAAAGTTCATCGTACAAAAAGGGCTCACACAGGTTCCGGAAGGACGACGTATCTTTACCGGCTTGAGCGTTTATGAAAATTTGATGATGGGTGCTTTCTTACGCAAGGATAAAAAGGGTATTCAACAAGATCTGGAAAAAGTGTATGCACAGTTTCCAATCTTAAAGGAACGAATCAATCAGGATGCTTCTACTTTATCTGGTGGAGAACAACAAATGTTGGCCATGGGAAGAGCCTTGATGGCAAAACCGAAGCTTTTATTGTTGGATGAGCCAAGTATGGGGTTGGCACCTATCCTTGTCAAAGAGATCTTTTCGATCATCGAAGAAATCAATAAGCAGGGAACGACTGTGTTATTGGTCGAACAAAATGCCAAAATGGCTCTGTCAATCGCTCATCGTGCTTATGTACTGGAAACAGGAAAAGTTGTATTGAGTGGAACCGGTAAGGAACTGGCGGAAAGTCCGGAGATCCAAAAAGCGTATCTGGGAGGATAAAAAATGTTTAAAGTCAAAGATTATATGACAAAAGATGTCATTTGTACGGAAAAAGATGCCACGATTTCAGAAGTATTGGAGTTAATGAAAGAACATGGAATTCATCGTGTTCCGGTTGTGGAAAACCAAAAACTGGTGGGATTGATCACAGAAGGTATGATTGCGACATCCCATTCATCGGCTACCTCATTAAGTATCTATGAGTTGAATTATCTATTGTCGAAGACAACGGTTAGCACAGTGATGATCAAAAATGTAATTTCCATGAATGAAGAGGAATTGATGGAATCCTGTGCTGAAACCATGCGATCCCACGATATTGGTTGTATCCCTATTGTCGATAATCAGAATAATGTGGTAGGAATCGTGACTCAAAATGATGTATTTGGATGCTTTTTAAGTGTACTTGGTTGGGAAGATAAAGGAACTCGTATTACAATTGCGGTCAAAGATGAATTGGGCGCTATCGGGAAGTTATCGGATATCTTTGTTCAAAAGAAGGTCAATATTTCGCATATTGGTGTTTATTCATTTAAAGATGGTATTGCCAATATGGTAGTACGATGTGATGCGGAAGATCCAAAGAATTTGATTCAGGCATTAGAAGAACATGGATATCAAGTATTAGAAACGTATAAGAACTAGCTGTTACGGCTGGTTCTTTTTTTGTCATAAGTTTTAAATTAGTTTTAACTTACAGTTTTTAAAAGAATTTTTAATAGTTTTCTCTTTTTCATACGTATTAAATAGTGTAGAGAAAAGGAGGGAACTCAATGGAAGACAAAAAAGAATTGAAAGAAATCATGCAGGAACCAAAACGACTGTATGGTGAACAGTGCAAGAAGATCCTGTCGTATAAACAGATCCTGTCCTATTTGTTCCAGTCCTGTCTGGAAGAATATAAGGATCTTTCCCTGGAAGAGATACAGGAACTATTGGAAAAGGAAACAGAAAGCGAGATGAGGAAGATGTGCACATTCAGTGATGCGATCTGGGAAAAGGGAATAGAAAAAGGAAGAGATGAAGGTATGGAAAGAGGTATAAAAGAAGGAAGTCTAATCATTTCGATAAATAATGTACAGAATTTAATCAAAAAACATGTTGTTTCCAACATAGAAGAAGCCATGGATTTATTAGGAGTAGAAGCATCTTTACGACCGGCTATTTTAAAATCTATACAGATGCATTAGAAATAGACTGGAACATATAAAGAAAACGAGATGAAAGATGTGTACATTTAGCGATGGATTTGTGAAAAAAGAATTAGCATAGGAAGAGTAGAAGGTAAATAAGAGGGGATTTTAATAAATTCTATAAACAATATATAGAGTTTAATCAAAAATCGTGTTGTTTTTAATATTAACGAAGCCATGAATATGTTAGATGTAGAAACTTCATCAAGACCAATTATTTTACAATCTCTACATATCAACTAGCTTTGAAATAAGGGATAAAGAAATTTTACTGGGCGAATCATAATGTTTACTTTCTGTGATGGCAATCTGTTTGACAGAAGTGTTGTAAACCTTTAAAATGGCATAGAAGAGGTGAGAACTATGGAATTAGGCGAATCTTTGGAAGATTACCTGGAATCAATTCTGGTATTGAGTGAAAAAATCGATCATGTTCGCAGTGTGGATGTAGCCAGCTATTTAGGGTTCTCTAAGCCAAGTGTATCGCATGCGGTCAAACTTTTGGAAAAAGATGGATATCTTCATTTAGATGAAAATAAATTTTTATATCTGACAGATGCAGGAAACCGTATCGCAACCGAAACATATCGTAGACATCGCTTTTTTAGAGAAATGTTGGAAGAGATCGGTGTACCAAAGACCATTGCGGAAAATGATGCCTGCCGTATGGAACATGTGATTTCGCAGGAAACGTTTGATGCGATTCAAAATTATTATGAAAATAAGAAGTAAGTCATGGAAACATGGCTTTTCTTTATATATACTAGTCTTATGAAAAATATAGAAATATTAGCGCCTGTTGGCAGCATGGAAGTCTTAGAAGCTGCAATCCAGTGTGGATGTGATGCGATATATTGTGCGCTTCCTTCTTTTGGAGCCAGGGCCTATGCCAATAACTTTACCTGGGAACAGATGAAGGAAGTATTGAAGCGATGCCATAGTTTGAACATTAAAGTGCATGTGACCATGAATACATTATTGTTTGAGCAGGAGATAGAACAAGCCTATCAACAGGCAAAACGCCTTCACGAAATGGGCGTAGATGCCTTGATCGTACAAGATTTAGGCTTAATTCATCTTCTTCATGAAAGATTGCCACAGCTTGTCGTACATGCCTCTACTCAGCTTTCCGTGACACAGGTTGAGCAGATTGAACAGTTAAAAAAATTAGGTGTTAAGCGTGTGGTACTGGCAAGAGAATGTAGTTTGGAGCAGGTAAAGGCAGCGGTTCAGACGGGAATGGAAGTGGAAGTTTTTGTCCATGGAGCCATTTGCATCTGTTACAGCGGGCAATGCCTTTTCAGCTCTATCGAATATGATCGAAGCGGAAATCGTGGTATGTGTGCGCAGCCATGTCGTATGCCCTATAAGCTTTATCAGGATGGAAAGCCGATTTTAGAAAAAGAACAGTATTTTTTAAGCCCTAAGGATTTATCCCTGATCGAACAAGTTCGAGAATTAGAAGAGCTCGGAGTTTGTTCCATTAAGATCGAAGGACGTATGAAATCCAAGGAATATGTGTATGAGTGTGTGCATCAGGTATATGAGGTGTTGCACGGAAAAACATTGGGTAAAAAAGAACAGAAGGAGCTGCAGGTCACCTTTAATCGTGGATTTACCAAAGGTCATCTTTACGATCAAAGAGGTAATGCTTTGATGAATACCCAAACCAGCAATCATCAGGGAATCTTGATTGGTCATGTGATTGGACAAAAAGGAAAACGTGTACGCGTCAAGCTGCAGGATTCTTTACATCAAAATGATGGAATCCGCTTTGTAT
>NZ_JAXKBY010000051.1:0-3859 GCF_036552745.1 Faecalicoccus sp. | reverse complement strand
TGCTGGCTATGATGCTAAAGAAGGTACGTTGATGGCAAAATTGAATGTAGAAGGTAACTTGATGATGGACGAACTTGCCAAAGATCTGGATATTCCATTTCAGCGAATCGGCTCTTTTGTAGTTTGTACAGATGAAGAAAATCGCGATCAACTAACGACTTTGTACAATCGCGGTATCACAAATGGCGTTCCCGGTCTTCGTATCGTTGAACGCGACGAATTAAAGGAAATGGAACCAAATATATCCGATGAAGCTGTGGCAGCTTTATATGCGCCAAGCGCCGGTATTGTTTGTCCTTTTGAGTTAAATCTGGCCATGGCTGAAAATGCGGCAGAAAACGGAGTAGAATTTTATTTTGATTCTCCGGTGGAAGCGATACAAAAAGTAGATGATCACTATGAGATCAAAACACCAAATCAAACATTTCATTCAAAATATGTCGTGAATGCTGTCGGTGTTTATGCCGATGTGATCCATAATATGGTCAGTGCTGATAAAATGGAGATCATTCCTCGTAAAGGAGAATATTATCTGCTGGATAAAAGTGCTGGAAAACATGTTTCTCATACGATTTTCCAGTTACCGACTAAGATGGGAAAAGGGGTTCTGGTAACGCCAACTGTACACGGCAATATGTTAGTGGGCCCAACAAGTATGGATATCGACAATAAAGAAGGTGTCAATACGACACGCAAAGGATTGGATGAAGTTGCTATGAAATCATCCATAGCTGTTAAGAATCTTCCTATGAGAGATGTCATCACATCCTTTGCCGGACTTCGTGCGCATCATCCGAATCATGAATTCATCATTGAAGAAGTCAAGGATGCACCAAACTTTATTGATGTGGCTGGTATCGAATCACCAGGTCTTTCTTCCTGTCCGGCTATTGGTGTAATGGTCGCAAAGATGATTCAGAAAAAAACGAATGCACATGAAAAAACAGATTTCAAAAAGACACGCAAAGGATTAATCAAGCCATCACAAATGAGTATGGAAAAAAGAAATGAACTTATCCAAAAGGATCCTCGTTATGGAACAATCATCTGTCGCTGTGAGATGGTAACAGAAGGAGAGATCGTAGAAGCGGTACATCGAATCATTCCTGCCCGTTCACTGGATGGTATAAAACGTCGTACAAGAGCAGGTATGGGACGGTGTCAGGCTGGTTTCTGCAGCCCGCGTGTTATGGAAATCTTATCGCATGAAGTACCGGATATCGATATGTATAAAGTTAGCAAATCCGGTGGACATTCAAACTTTATCGTAGGAAACGATAAAGAGGATCTGTAGGAGGCAAGACTATGAAAAAGGTAAATGTAGTAATTATCGGTGGTGGACCGGCAGGTCTTGCGGCCGCACTCAGTGCTAAAGAAGCAGGCGAAAGTGATATCTTAATTTTGGAACGTGATACAAAATTAGGTGGTATCTTAAATCAATGTATTCATAACGGTTTTGGACTGCACACATTTAAAGAAGAATTGACTGGGCCGGAATATGCGAATCGTTTTATTGAGAAAGTAAAAGAACAAAATATTCCTTATAAGCTGAATACAATGGTCATGGATATTTCTTCCGATAAAGTAGTTACTGCCATGAACGCAAAAGAAGGTTTATTCCAAATTCAGGCAAAGGCAATCATCTTGGCCATGGGCTGTCGAGAACGACCTAGAGGGGCTTTAAATATTCCAGGTTATCGTCCAGCTGGTATATACAGTGCCGGAACAGCACAGACATTAGTCAATATCGATGGATTGATGCCAGGAAAAGAAGTTGTCATCTTAGGTTCCGGTGATATCGGTTTGATCATGGCACGAAGAATGACTTTAGAAGGGGCTAAAGTAAAAGTCGTCGCCGAATTGATGCCATATTCCGGTGGTTTAAAAAGAAATATCGTACAATGTCTGGATGACTTTGGAATTCCGTTAAAACTAAGTCATACCGTAGTCGATATCGAAGGTAAAGAGCGTGTCGAAGCTGTCACGATTGCAGAGGTCAAAGATGGAAAACCAGTACCGGGAACCGAAGAAAGATATACTTGTGATACTTTATTATTATCATGTGGTCTTATTCCGGAAAACGAGCTTTCCAATCAGGCCGGTATTGAAATGAGTCCGATCACAAAAGGACCAAAGGTTAATGAATCGTTAGAAACAAACGTTGATGGCATATTTGCCTGCGGCAATGTATTGCATGTACATGACTTGGTTGATTTTGTATCTCAGGAAGCGAAACAGGCTGGAAAAAATGCCGTAAAATACCTGAAAGAGCAGGAAATCAAAAACACGAAAGTTATTCCTATCGAAACCGAAAATGGTGTACGTTACAGTGTACCTTTTGTGGTAAGACCCGAAGACATGGATGACTTGCTGACGGTACGTTTCCGTGTAGGTGGCGTTTATAAAGATCATTTTATCAGTGTCTATCTGGATGATCAAAGAATTCTTCATAAACCCAGCAAGATCCTGGCTCCAGGAGAAATGGAACAGATTATTTTAACTAAGAAAAAACTGATGGAGATCGATCCATCTACGATTCGCATTACACTGGAGGATAAATAATATGGAAACAAGAGAATTAACATGTATCGGCTGTCCGATGGGATGTGCTCTAACGGTAAAAATGGAAGAGGGAAACGTGGTTTCCGTTTCCGGTAATACTTGTCAACAAGGCGATATTTACGCCCGTAAAGAAGTAACCAATCCAACCAGAATCGTAACCAGCATTGTTCCGGTCACCGGCTCAAAGGATGAAATCATGATTTCTGTTAAGACAGCGCATGACATTCCTAAGGATAAAATCTTTGCCTGTATGAAGGATCTAAAAGCCGTTAAAGTACAAGCTCCTGTACACATTGGGGATGTAGTCTTAAAAAATGTCGCGAATACAGGAGTCGATGTGATTGCGACAAAAGAGGCATTATAGGAGTATTTCTATGACAGAATTAGAACAACACGCATTAAATATCAGAAAAAACATCCTGAGGCAAGTATATTGGGCACAAAGTGGACATCCAGGAGGATCCCTATCCGCTGCCGATATTTTGACATATCTTTACTTTAAAGAAATGGATGTTTGTGAAGATAATGTATCATCACTAGATCGAGATCGATTTGTTTTAAGCAAAGGCCATGTGACACCGGCTTTATATGCAACATTGTGTGAAAAGGGATTTATCCCTGAAAAAGAGCTGAAGACGTTTCGTCAGCTTCATTCTCCGTTACAGGGGCACCCAAACATGCATTATGTAAAGGGTGTAGATATGTCAACAGGCTCTTTAGGCCAGGGAATCTCGGCTGCCGTAGGTATGGCGATTGCCAACAAACTAGATAAAAACCAACATCGCATTTATTTTCTTTTAGGTGACGGTGAAAGTGAAGAAGGTTAGGTTTGGGAAGCCTGCATGGCAGCTGCACATTATAAGCTTGATAATCTATGTGGTATCTTGGATTACAACCACCTGCAAATTGATGGAAACATCCGTGATGTCATCGGCCCGGAGCCTTTCAATGAAAAGTTTAAAGCGTTTGGATGGCATGTGATCGAAATTGACGGACATGATTTTTCCCAATTGAAAGAAGCCTTTACAAAGGCAAAAGAAATAAAAGGACAGCCGACGATGATCATAGCACATACGATCAAAGGAAAATGCGTATCGTTTATGGAAAACAATTATAAATGGCATGGAAGTGCTCCAAATAAGGAACAATACGAAGAAGCTATGAAAGAATTGGATGGTGAGTAAAATGGCAATGGCAACAAGAGCAGCTTATGGAAAAACCTTAGCTAAGCTGGTACAAGAAAATGAGAATATCGTAGTATTAGATGCTGACCTTGCCGGATCGACCAAAACAGCAG
>NZ_JAXKBY010000050.1:0-10004 GCF_036552745.1 Faecalicoccus sp. | reverse complement strand
TTCTTATTATACATGAATCTTTTTAAAAATCATCCCGCATACAAAAAGAAACAGGAAACTCAAGCGAATTTCCTGTAAAGATCTATTCTTTGGTTTTTTTGTCTTTTGGCAAAAATAAACTCAACAATAATGACACCACAAAGACACCGGCTACCGCATTGCCGTTAAAGATGTCGCCTACCGCCTGTGGAAAACAGGAGAAGAAGTTTCCTGAAGTCTGGGTTAAGCCGACACCGATACAGAAGGATAGGGAGACAATGATCATAGTACGATCATCAAATACGCATTCCTTCAACATTTTGATTCCTTCATACATGATTGAACCAAACATCATAACAGTGCAGCCACCCAACACGGATTGCGGAATCGAGTTAAACAAGGCACCTAATGGAGGAAACAAAGATGCAAGAATCAAAATAATAGCACCCATAAAGATCGTAAAACGATTGATCACACCAGTCATTGTTACTAAACCAACGTTTTGTGAAAAAGAGGTTAGTGGCAGACAGCCAAAACAGCCGGAAATTGCGCTGGAGAAACCGTCAACTGCTAACGAACCTTGCAGTTCTTCTGTCTTGATATCTCGATTTAAAGCTCCGGTACAAACTGCGGTTGTCGCGCCAGTCGTTTCGGCTGCCGATACCAAAAACACGATGGCGATCGTAAAGAAGGCACCTACATCAAAAATAGGCTTATGCTCTGTCAAAAAGACAAGCTTAGGCAAGCTAAAATATCCAACCTGTGAAACCGTTTCAGAAATACCAGACAGATCTACCATCGGCGCAATTCCGGCGGCCGTAAAGACAGTGGCCAAAATATAACCAAAAACAAGTCCAACTAAGATATTCAGATTTTTATAAACCCCTTTTAAAAGGTAGCGGGAAACCAGGCAAACAATCAATGTAAAGGCTCCGACAAATAAATGATACCAGGCGCCGAAATCTTCAACACCGCTGCCGCCGCCCCAGGAGTCCATGCCAACCGACAACAAAGACAACCCAATCGCAATAACAACGCAGGCCGATACGACCGGAGTTAAAAAACGTCGCCAGTACTTTGCGCTCAAACCGACAAGACCTTCAAAGATACCACCGAGAATGACAGCGCCGACCATACCTTCATAACCAAGTGCCGGATTGGTGCAGATAATCAAAAGACTGCCCAAGAAAGTAAAGCTGACTCCCATTACAATTGGCAGTCTTGAACCAATTTTCCAAAAAGAATAAAGCTGCATCGTCGTACCGATACCAGCTGCAAACATGGCACACTGCAGAATCTGCGTAATTTCCGCAGCCGTCAGATGATTTTGGGTACCTTGTACGATGGCGGCTCCACAAACGATCATGACCGGTGCCAGGTTGGCCACAAACATCGCAAGCACATGTTGAATCCCGAAAGGAATTGCCTTGCGTAAAGGAACTCGACCATTTAAACGATACAAGTTCTCTTCACACACCTCGGCAACCGGTGCTTCTTTTTCAAAATATGTTTTTTCTTTTTCCATTTTCTCTCCCTTTCCAAATATGTTCTTTATTTTACTTACATACATCAATCCAATCAATAGGATTCGTCGTTTTTTCCAGCTCTTCTACACACATTCGAATACAGGAATTGCTGCTGCCGCAGGCCGGATAGACATATTCCAATTGTTTTAAGCTTTGATCCAAATAAACCTTGACTCCTTCCTTTAAGCCAAACGGACATACACCACCGATCGCATGTCCCGTTCTTTCTTCGACTTGATCTCCATGAAGCATCTTTGCCTTCTTACCAAAGGTATTTTTATATTTCGCATTATCGATTCTGGCATCACCAACAGCTACGATAACAATCGTATCTCCATCTACATCAAAAGCTAATGTCTTGGCGATATCTCTAGGCTGACATCCCAGAGCATGGGCTGCCAGTTCAACGGTAGCACTGCTTTGATCCAGTTCAACGATTCGATCTTCGATTCCTAATTCTTTAAATTGCTCTCTTACTCTTTCAATTGACATACTCTTTCTCCTAGCTTTATATACTGTCCATTATATTTTTCTTGCATACAAAAGTAAAATCCCTTACGATAAAATCATGCCTAGAATCAAAGAAGATGTGATTTCTACTATTGAAATCAAAAAAAGTCGCTTTCTTACTTACCTTCATCGAACCAATCAGGAAGAAGAAGCCAAAGATTTTTTAAAGATGATCAAAAAAGAGCATCCCGGAGCCAATCATCACTGTACAGCGATGATCATAGGCCAGATTGTTCGCTCCAATGATGATGGAGAGCCTTCTGGTACAGCCGGCCACCCTATGTTGGATGTCCTCCAGGGAAAAGGAATGGAAGAAATCTTAGCTGTTGTCGTTCGTTATTTTGGCGGCACAAAACTAGGGACCGGAGGCCTTGTGAAAGCCTATTCCGATTCCGTCAAGATTGCATTGGAAAAAGCAGCTTTGACAGATATGACGATGTTTAAAGAATATGAGATCACTTTCGGTTATGAATGGATCGGAAAGCTCGACGGATATTTTCGAAATCATCAGATCGAAATCATCTCCAAAAAATACGAACAAACAGTCACCTACCATTTTTTGACACAAAATGATATTACTCAGGATATTTTGGCATTATCCAATGGCGCTTTATTCTGCACATATATCAAAGAGTATCCCAAAGAAAAAATAATCGAATCATGATATACTAAAGGCGGTGAAATCTATGAATTATTATTCTTTATTTATTTTGTTCGTTATCATATTATTATTGATCGCATTCTTTCAGCTTTTGGCACCGATCGTGTTGCCATTTTTGATCATCTATGTGATTTACCGTCTTTTGGTTCCTCGAAAAAGAACAACCTATACTTCTTTTTATGAACAGGAAGATGATCCTTATGAAGATACAACTTCTTCCAATCCACCAAAGCATAATGCCATTGACGTAGAATACACAGAAAGCGATGTAGAGGATGATTCACATGATTCTTAACAACTCGCATGGCAAAGATAAAGAGATTCGGCGTCTTTTATCAAAATCGATGTTGAATATGGATCCGGTCACGATCAGCACGTGGATGAAATACAAATACGATCCCAATGGGATGTTCTGTATTTTAGAAGATCAAAAAATCGTTGCCTGTCTGCAGACAAAAGAACGAACTCTGCACTACGAAGGAAAGAAGTGTAAAGCTTTGATTCTTTCTTTAGCATGCACTTTACCGGATTATCGCCAAAGGCATTATTTTTCACAACTGATGGAAGCCGCGATGAACTATGCCAACTGTAATCACATGCTTACACTTTGTTATACCAATTTTGCTAAGATCTTAGAGGCCAAAAGCTTTCAGAATGTTTCTAAAACAAAATACTATTGGCTGGAAATGGAAAACTGGTCACAGGGGGATCTAAAAAATGTGCGAACCTATCGTCCGGAAATGAATCTTTTTTCGATTTACACAGAATTCATAAAACATTTTGATGGCAGCATCCTTTTAAACAAAAACGAGTTTGATGAACAGATTCATTATTATATCAACTGCAATCATCGTATCGTAACCATGTATGATGGGGATACCTTATGTGGCTTTGCGATCTATAAAGTGATCCAAGATCATATTGAGATCGAAATCCTGATGTATATGGACTCTGCTTCTATATTCGACTTGTTGGCATATCTATCGACCCGATGTAAATCAGTCAGCTTTATTGTTTCTCAGGCCGAACGCTTTGAAAAACTTTTTCCTATGGAAATCCCAAGGAATCAGGGAACTGTCCTGGCTCGTTTAAGCAATTACAAGCTTTTCTCCATTTGGTCCGGAAAGAATGTCCATCATGCCAAAGAAGCGTTTGCCGCTTTAGAAAAGCCAATGTGGAATCACATGATCGATTAAAGATAGTGACTGCGCCACTGGTAATATTCCTCGTCTTTTAAGGAAGAATCGGATTCTTCCTTTTTTTCATATAGAATAAAGGAATGTGTTTTAAATAACTCCAAAAAATCTTCCTGTGATACTTTGGCCGTCCATTGTGGTGCCTTTAGATACACTTGCTTCTCTTTCATAAAAAGGATCAGCTGTCCCGAAGAAATAAGAACTTCTCCTTTTTCTAAATATAAATATGCTTCTTTACTGCTTTCGATCGTTTCCATAAGTTGATTGTATCATAGAATTGTTACGCAAAAAAAGATGTTGATCATCAACACCTTTATACCAGAATCGCATCCTCTGCAGTAAAGCTTTCCAATGAATTTTCTTTTACCTGAATACAAATATAAGTCATATCCGTATTCGCAAAGAACTGTCTTTTTCCTGCCGGCTTAATTTTGATCCAGTCTCCCTGTGACAATACGATTTCTTCCTTATCAACAATGACTTTACCATTTCCTTTTTCAATGTAATAAATTTCCTCATTTTGTTTATGAGCATGGACAAAAGGAACATGTTCTCCTGCCGGTAAAGTATTGATACTGATCTCAGCACCGGTCAATCCTAACTTTTCATGAAGCTCTATACGTGCTCCTTGTTCTTTCGATACTTTTGTATAATTCGCCATAACTTTTCCTCCTTCTTTTTACACAGTTACTATAAATCGCAATGCATCCAAATACTAGTACGCACTTAAAAGTAACTGCGCAATTTATATTGAATATGTGCTACAATACGCTCATGAAAACGAAGAAAGAATTACCGGAATGTCCGGTTGCGACAACCGTATCTCTGATTGGAAGTAAATGGAAGCTGTTGATTTTACGAAATCTGATCAAACGCCCCTGGCGATTTAATGAGTTGATGCGATCCTTAGATGGCATTTCTCAAAAGGTACTGACAACCAGTTTAAGAGAACTTCAAAGTGATGGCATTATCTATCGAAAAGACTATCAATGTAACCCGCCAAAGGTTGAATATGGCATTACAGATCTAGGCTTGCATTTACAGGTTCTATTGGATCAAATGGCTGCTTTTGGCGATTATTATAAAAGCCAAATATAAAAACGACTATCCATGCGATAGTCGTTTTTGATTTAGTCTAAATAGTATTCTTTTAATACCTGGAAGTAAGCTCTAGGATGTGCACATACAGGGCATACTTCCGGTGCTTCTTTTCCAACATGGATATGACCGCAGTTCAAGCAGATCCATACCGTTTCTGTTGGGCTTGTAAAGAAAGTATTTTCTTCTACTTCCTTCAACATTGCGCGATAACGTGCTTCATGATGTTTTTCAATGGCTGCTACGCCTTCCATCTGTGCTGCAATCGTATCGAATCCTTCTTCTCTTGCTGTAGCAGCCATTTCTTTATACATATCTGTCCATTCATAGTTTTCACCGGCAGCTGCATCTTCCAAATTCACTGTAGTTGTAGGAACTTTTCCACCATGCAGCGCTTTAAACCATAACTTCGCATGTTCTTTTTCATTTTTTGAAGTTTCTTCAAAGATATTCTGAATTTTCACATACCCGTCTTTTTTTGCCTGAGAAGCATAGTATTGGTATTTGATGCTTGCCTGACTTTCTCCGGCAAAAGCCGCCATTAAATTTTGTTCAGTTTTTGAACCTTTTAATTCCATAATAGAACCTCCTTATACCTATTCAAAGTATATCAGTGAAAGCCTACCAAATCAATCATTATTCGCCCAATTTGGGGTTTGATTCCCTCGCTGCACCAAGATTGCTTTTTGAAACTGTGTCTGATTTAAAAACTCTAAAATTTTTACTTTTTCTTCTTCATCACATCCTACTAAAAGCTTCACTTCACAGTCTTTTTTCAAGATATCGGCACTAATGACAATAGCGCCTACATTGTGCGCCGATTTTTTGCCTTTGAACACATGGATCGGTTGTGTATCCGTTCCCACTGTATCCTGCAGATAACCATAGTCGACCGGATAAATCAAATTGGCATAGACCGGATGACTGCTTCCCTGTGGATGATCGATCTTACAGGTACTGCTTAAAAGCAGTGTATCCATCTTCTGCCAAAAATATGCATTGTTTTCAAGTTGTTCCATTTTAAAGCTCTCCTTCTTATCTATTCCTTGTTACTTTGCCTGACCGCTTTCGACAAATGACCAAAAATCTTGCGGCTCTGCTTGATTAAAATCAATGGTCGAATCCACATCCCACAACGAAACTTCATGTGTCAGATCATTATAGCCGATTCCAGCCTGTATTGCCTTACCATCCTCTACGATATAAAGACTTGGTGTATATAAAAAGTAAGGTGCCATTTTCAAAAGAATCTGTCCATCTTCGTTGGTCGTAACCAAAGTCATATCTTCTTCCTTTTCCCGTTTTAGATCAAAATCAGTACTGTCCAGCTTATAGAGCACCAGGCCTGCATGTTCCTGTTTAGTTTCTTCAATATAAGCATCCAGTGCCTCACAATAGCTGCAGCCTTCCCGCTCTACGATCACCACAAAATCTTCTTTGTCATCCAGCTTTTCCTGCAGTTCTTTGGCATCGATTTCCACTTCCTGAAAAGCTTCCGGTGAACTGCACCCACTCAGTAGTACCAGACAACACAAACTTAAACACGAAAGGAATTTCTTCAAATTGCTTCACCTATCCTTTTATTTCATCTTTGCGATCGCATCGATCGTTTTTGTGATCGAATATGCTAAATTCTCCAACTTTTGCGGCCCTGTCTTTAATGCCGTCATAAAATCCATGGCTCGATCTGCACTGGAGAATACACCGGCAAAGCCGGCATCATACAAATCCATATATCCGATACCAAGTGCACCGCTTAAACAAAACACCGGCTTTCCATGCCTTTTTGCCAGCTGACCTACACCATATGGCACTTTACCATAAAGCGTTTGATGATCACTTTGCCCCTCACCGGTAATCACGATATCACTTTGGGCAATCACATCTTCCAAATGATATTCCTGCATACATAATTGAATGCCGGGAACCATTTTGGCATGCAGAAGACCTGTCAAAACCGCTCCGATACCACCGGAGGATCCGGAGCCTTCATACTGATTGATATCTACATGAAGAAACTCATAGATCTTATCGCGGTAATGTCGCATGGCTTGATCGACCGCTTCCAACTGTGTCGGATATAAGCCTTTCTGTTTTCCAAAAGTATAAGCAGAGCCTTGTTTGCCCAACAGATGATTTTTGACATCGACCGCAATTAGGATTTCGACATCGTTCCAATCCACAAAGTGTCGCTTATCGATATAATCAACCTGCCCCAAGCTATAAATACCGGCTCTTAACCGTCGGTGTGAGGCATCAAAAAAATGCAGTCCCAACTCCTGCAACATTCCCATGCCGCCATCGGTTGTACTGGTACCACCTATTCCCAATAAGATCTTCTTATATCCTTTGGCTACCGCATCTTTTAATAAAAGTCCTACGCCTCGGCTATTGGCAATCATTGGATTTCGCTTTTCTCTTTCCACCATATTTAACCCAATGCAGCTGGCAACCTCCATAATTGCCATATTTTGCTCAGGTACGATACCATAAGTGACTTCAATCGTCTTTCCATATGCATCTAAAACTTGTGCTGTGCTCGTACCTCCATGGTAAATATTTCGGAAAATCTCAGCGGTTCCTTCTCCACCATCGCACATAGGAAACTCATATACAGTATGACTTTCATTTGCGCTTTGAATTCCGGAACGAATACATCTGCAAACTTGTACCGAAGACATGCAGCCTTTAAAGGAATCACATGCAACTACAAATTTCATATATTCATTCTAACATACTTTACATCGAATGTATGAAAAAACAAATCCTTTTTGTTTCTTATTTTCATAATTTACATTTTTATGAAAACAACATCTTGTTTCCCGTTTTGTGAAAAAAAACACAAAAAGGAGATTTTCATGTCCTTAAAACGTGATATAATCTGAATATTGAAAATCGAAAGGAATTCGTTATGAAAAAACATATATTGATCGGTGTAACCGGAGGTATAGCCGCTTATAAAGCCTGCGATCTGGTCAGCCAGCTAAAAAAACAAGATATGGAGGTTCGCGTCATGATGACAAGTCATGCGGCAGAGTTCGTTTCTCCTTTGACATTTACGACCTTATCCTCCCACCCATGCGAAGTTGACCTCTTTGATCCATCTAATCCGGATCCCATCGCCCA
The DNA here is from genome assembly GCF_036552745.1 of Faecalicoccus sp. NCBI lineage: Bacteria > Bacillati > Bacillota > Erysipelotrichia > Erysipelotrichales > Erysipelotrichaceae > Faecalicoccus > Faecalicoccus sp. Next base: position 1,908 of record NZ_JAXKBY010000050.1, on the reverse strand, counting down.
TATCAGTCTTGCGAAATGGGCCGATCTGGTACTTTTGATTCCCTGCACGGCCAACGTGCTTGCTAAAGTCGTGCATGGCATTAGTGATGATCTGGTCACAACGACATTTTTGGCCTGCACCTGTCCAAAATGGATCGCCCCGGCCATGAATGTTCATATGTATGAAAATCCAGTCACACAAAACAATTTAAAGCTTGCCAGAGAATTAGGCTACCAAATCATTGAGCCGGTTGTTGGTCATCTGGCATGCGATGATACCGGAAAAGGGAAATTAGCCGATATCTATACTGTACGCGACATGATTGTACGCTCCTTTCAACAAGAAAAAAACTTATCAAACAAAAAGGTGCTGATCACAGCCGGACCCACACAGGAAACTATCGATCCGGTACGATTTATATCCAATCATTCCAGCGGCAAACAAGGCTATGCGATTGCCAAGGCTGCCAAAGAATTAGGAGCGGATGTCACCTTAGTATCCGGGCCGGTTTCTTTACCACCGGTCGATGGTGTTCATACCATTTCTGTGACAACTGCTCTGGACATGTTTGAAGTGATGAAGGAAGAAGCACAAAAAGCAGACTATATCGTCATGGCTGCAGCCGTAGCGGATTATCGTCCTGCCAAAGTCGCATCCGATAAAATCAAAAAGACAAAGGAAGAAACGCAAATCGAAATGGTGCCTAATCCAGATATACTGGCATGGATCGGCCAGCACAAACAAGAAAATCAGATTGTCTGTGGATTTGCGATGGAAACCAAAGATTTAGATAAAAACGCACAAGAGAAATGCATTCGCAAAAACTGTGATCTGTTGATCGCCAACAATCTAAAAGTAGAAGGTGCCGGTTTTCAGACCGATACGAATGTCGTGACGCTCGTTTCAAAAAACACCTTGAAGCATTTGCCAAAATGCACAAAAGAAGAATTAGGCTTTTTGATCTTGCGTACCATGAAAGAAATTGAAGAAGGGAAATCTTTATGTTAGTTGCCATTGATATTGGAAATACAAACATCACCATCGGTATATTTGATCAAGATACTTTGATCGGAAATTATCGCTTAACAAGTAAAGTTCGCCGTACCAGTGATGAATATGGATTTATGTTGAAAACATTTTTAGACAGTTCCAAAGTCTATAAAGAAGACATTGAAGACGTGATTATATCCAGTGTAGTTCCTAAGATCATGCACTCCTTTCAAAACGGAATCGTAAAGTTTTTAGGCATCGAACCTTTGATCGTACGTCCGGGCATTAAAAGTGGCATCAGTGTACAACTGGAAAATCCAAAAAGTGTAGGTTCCGATCGAATTGCCGATTGCGCCGGAGCTTACTTTGAATATGGCGGACCTGTTCTTGTCATTGATTTTGGAACCGCGACCACTTATGACTATGTCGATGAAAATGGTTGTTTTAAAGCCGGTTCAATCAGTGTCGGTATTGAGACCGGAGCTAATGCCCTGTGGACACAAACAGCCCAGCTTCCTGAAATTGAAATCAAAAGACCTACTACGATCTTAGCCAAAAACACCAAAGCCGAGATGCAGGGCGGTATCTTTTATCAATATTTAGGCGGTGTGGAATATACCATCAAACAATATCGCAAAGAAATCGGAAAGGATTTTAAAGTCATCGCCACCGGTGGTTTAGGCCGTGTTGTTTGTTCCCATATTCCTTTGATTGATGTCTATGATCCCAATCTCATCTTCAAAGGTCTAAAAATCATCTACGATAAAAGGGGGTCTAACAGTTAAAAGTTAGATCTAAAAAAGGACTGGAAGTCCTTAAATGGAAACTCCAGTCCTTTTTGTCTGTAGTATACTTTAGTTATGCTACAAAACCAATTTAACCAAACAAATTATAATCATTATTCTGGTTTTGTGCAACTCTCTCTGCCATTTGATCTC